>JAJEAQ010000641.1 GCA_022822685.1 Trichodesmium sp. jk18x7bins.61 | reverse complement strand
GGTAAATAAAATCCCAAAATGTTAATTTTTTAAGTTTCTTAGCAATTACTTTCCCCACAAAATCAAGCTAGATGTGCTACTACCTAAATTTTTATGTTTAATTGATGGCTAAATCCTATATAAAATTACACTAGCTTTTGTATTTTCATACTTAAATCTAACCAATTTGAGCGAGTGATAGGAGCGCTGGTAGAAATATAATCTACTCCTGTTTCAGCAACATTTCTAATAGTTTCGATGGTAATATTACCAGAAGCTTCGATTTGAATTCGACTATTATCTTGACGAATCATCTTAACTGCTTGCTGCATCATTTCAACTGACATATTATCGAGCATAATAATATCTGCCTGATATTCCAAAGCCGTCTCTACTTCTGCTAATGTCTCTGTCTCTACTTCAACAGTTAAAGGGTAAGGCATTCTTTCTCTAACTTTAGCGATCGCTTCTCCAATACCCCCAGCCGCAGCAATATGATTATCTTTAATCATCACCGCATCATCAAGCCCCATCCGGTGATTTTTCGCCCCACCAACTTGAGTCGCATATTTTTCTAATATTCTCAGGCCTGGAGTTGTCTTACGAGTATCAACCAGTTGCACAGGCAAATCAGCAATCTTGTCAGCATATTTGCGAGTCATACTTGCTATCCCACTTAAACGCATCCCCAGATTTAAG
The DNA here is from genome assembly GCA_022822685.1 of Trichodesmium sp. jk18x7bins.61. Classification (GTDB taxonomy): domain Bacteria; phylum Cyanobacteriota; class Cyanobacteriia; order Cyanobacteriales; family Microcoleaceae; genus JAJEAQ01. Next base: position 16,410 of record JAJEAQ010000641.1, on the reverse strand, counting down.
GCCACCCTTTCTCCAGTCAGTAAACTATCTAACGGCCCATCTAATTTAGCCACTACAGTTCCCTGCGGGCAAAATTCCCCCTCGGCAACAGTCGGTAAAAAATTTATTCGTTCATCCAAAAGTTGAAACACCCTAGCTGCTATGGGCAATCCTGCAATTACTCCTGATTCCTTTACTAACCAATGGCCTATTCCCGGGATTACCTCATCTGCTGAAAATAAGCCTGAAGTTGTGCGATCGCCCCTACCAATATCTTCTAGCAGCCAATCTTTTAATAAATTGTCCAATATTATCTTTGGAGGTACAACTGCTGTCATATTTTTGTCTATTTCCGATCAAAAGAAAAAAGAGAGTTGATTTACATCTCGCTCAATAAACTGAGACATCAATATTTCCTGTAAATCAACTCTCTACCTTAAATAGGTTGTGAACGAGTGTTAGCTTGAGAAAGTGCATCTAAATATGTTTTCCAAAGCTTTTATGTGCGGGTACTCTTCATGACCTATTAAGGATAGCCATATAATCACAAAATCAATCTGAATTAATCACAATTTATCAGTCTCCATCAATGCCCTCCCCATTGCATTCAGGGCTTCTTCCATATCTACCAGACGGTTTAGAGCTAATAAAATATCATCAGGAACTTCTAAAAGTTTAACTGCTTTTTTCACAGCCATTTTTTCTTCATCAGCGAATTCAAAATCTGCTCTAGACATTTTAATAGCGTCATGAATTAATGTCCTAGCAACATTAAAAGGCATATCAGCTCTCTGAATATCTGGTAGTAGCTCTTCCCAATTGGCATTTTTGTAGTCAAATACTTTGTATGACTTGATAATTTCTTCTGGCACACCTATAGAAATATGGTCATTTATTAACCGATTCATTTCTGCTTCGCTCACTTCTCCATCTGCTCCAGCAATAGTCAGCAAAGCATAGCCTAAGTTCCGAACAGATCTTTCGTCAACATAAGATACACCATATTGCTCTTTAATATATGGAGGAAAATGAACTATTTTTGTAGATAAATTGCTCATATTTATTTGTAATTACAATCAATTTACATCTGATTTTATTGATAATAAATCATCAATTATGTAGAGATTTATGTGAAGTATAGCATCTCGCTGATATAAGATAATGTTTATAAAACTCTGTTTAAATCTTTGTTTAGGTCTGGTTATACAAATTACTAAAAACTTTGATGTACGAGTATTTTTTATTTCCCAATACTAACTACATATAGTCGCAAATCCTCGATATTTGGTGATTTGGTGATTTTAACGCTTATTTTTTGCCCCAAGCAAGCATAGCATTTTTTTTGAGAATTGGTATGAGACGGGAATATTATCTGGTACTCATCGAGATTTTATTTTTCCGCCTTCACCCAACAAAATTAAGCAATCTAACTGTCCTAATATTTGCTTTATAAACAGTCTATAAAGTCTCCTATTAATTATATGTATCATAACTACATAACTATTGCTCCTAATTTAGCCAAAATTTAGTCTAAATTTAACCTACTTTTTCTGTTTCAGACTAAAGAATAAGCATTTTATTACTTACATAATTTAAAAAGACTGAGGCTTAATCTATTTAAGCTTTACTCTTTAAATTCTGTATTTTTTTCCTTATTCCTAAATTCAGCGATCGCTCGTACATCTATTAAAGACTATTTGTCAAGCAAATATTAAGGCTTAATTCTGGTGGCCGGCGGCGGACAACTAAAATTCTGGTTAGTACAAGGAAATATTTCTACCTCACCCACCCTACGCAAGAATTTAATCTGAGGCGTGATCAACAATCTCTCTCTTACGAGGATCAAGCAAAAAAAAAGTAGTAGGGTGGGCTGGGTATTGAGCGATAAAACTCCGTTTTGCTATACGCATAGCTCGGCTTAACGCTTTGCTACACACATGAAACGCGATAGAACGCCCACAGTAAATTTAGTGTAAATTTACTGTTTTTTGCCCACCTTATACCAAATTCAAAGGCGAGAGCGACTTGCTATAGTATAAATTCTGAAACTCACCAAAAAACTAAGGCTCCCTCGTATCGTTGAGAGAGCCTTAGTTTATTTTTACCCTGGCATCGTGCTATTTTACCAGGCAGCTACCCACCAAGTATCTTCGCCACCATAGCGTTTAACTTCCGAGTTCGGGATGGATCGGAGTGGTTCCACTACGTCATAGACACCAGGAAAAGTTTATAACTAGATAACTTAATTATATTTGCCTTTAACCTTTTGAGTTACTCGGCGTTTTCTTTTCCTTCATATTTATTACTATAAACACCTTTTTCCTAAATGTCAACCCCCTCAACAATTTTTTTTTTGTTTGTCTAGAGCTGGCTCAAATGGCCATTTTTTTCTTGTCAATGACTGGCTGAAATTCACTCAATTTTCCCTTCTTTCTCAAACCACTTAACCACCTGCTGCACCGTTAAATCCTGAAGTGGTACACCAAATTCTTGAGAGACCTGCTTTAAAGGACCTAAAGAGGACATGACTAATCTGGTAAAAAAGTTTTCAAAGCTAGCATCTACTTCTAATTGTTGTTTAATATTCTCATCCTTTTGAATCCAAGTAGTTATCTGTTCGGATGGTATTTCCTCTGGAGCTAAATCTGTTTCCTCTGCTATTTGCCTGAGACACCTCAAAGCATAAATGGCTAATCGCGTTGAAAACTTTTTCTTAGAAGTCAGAAGCGCTCCGTCAACTTGAGCAGATTCCTCTGGAGTTAAAAATTCTGTAGCAGGTTGCATATTCATTTTTGATTTTATATTTTTAAAATTGGCCAAAAAATTCTCCTCTCAGATTTTTGACTGATATGAGGGGGTAGATTTATTTCACCTCTGGCAAAACTGAAAGTCAAAGAGATTGAAATATAAAAATTATCAATTTCTATTATTTTTGACTTTTGATTTCTGAGTCTTGATTAACGAAAGTAATTAAATAACCACAACGATGTTCTCCATTAACAATCCAGTGAGTTCGCTCCACAGTACAATCAGGCAGTACTGCACTAAACATCTCTAATTCATGGCCACAAACACTAGGAAAAGATTCGGCCACGCTGGAGATAGCGCAGTTGTGTTCCATAAATATGTAACGCTCAACATTTAACTGAGGTGCTTCTATTTTCTGTAAGGAAGTATTATCACTTTTAACTTGCTGAGTTCCTACAGGATACCACTCTGCCATAAAACCCTCAGCTTTACGGAGTTGTACCAAATTAGCTAGGCGCTCTTGGACTGAACCTGTCCCTAGTAGTTGACGATAGTGGATGGCCTTGCGCTGCCATTGTTTCTGGAACACTTGACTAAGTTGGTCATGGCCAATAGTTTCTGCCAAGGTATCGAGGAAAGAAATGGCAAATTCATCATAATTATGGGGAAAGCGATCACGTCCCTGAGTTGTCAATTCATAGATATGTTGTGGCCTGCCCATTCCTGTTTGTACTGATTTATATGTAATTAGTCCTTCGGCTTCTAAATCCTTCAAATGGCGACGTATGGCTTGGGGGCTGATTTCTAAGGATTCAGCTAACTCCAAAGCTTTCGCTTGAGTTTGCTTCATTAGATGTTGTAGGATTCCTTGCTTGGTCGAATTCTGTTGAGTCGTTTCCATCTTGTTAAAAAAATATTTGAATCTGACTTTGACAATATGACTGTTGTTAATGTAACCTAAAATAGACTTAAGCAACAAATAAGTTGTTTAATTGAAAAAAAGGCCACTAAAGGCTCTGTAATGACTAATTAAGTAAATATAACTAGGAACAGTGTACAATGACTACTAAAGTTAAAACCTTAGTCAATCAACCCTATAAGTATGGTTTCGTCACCAACATAGAATCAGAAACTATTCCTCGCGGACTTAATGAAGACATAGTTCGTCTCATCTCTGCCAAAAAGGAAGAGCCAGAATTCATGCTCAACTTTCGCCTGAAAGCATATAGGAAGTGGCTGCAAATGAAAGAGCCAAACTGGGCTCACGTTGGCTATCCAAAAATAGACTACCAAAATATCGTCTACTACTCAGCTCCAAAAGTTCAAGACAAGAAAAAAAGCTTAGATGAAGTAGATCCCACCTTGCTGGAGACTTTTGAGAAATTGGGCATTCCGCTCTCAGAACAGAAGCGTTTGAGTAACGTTGCTGTAGATGCTGTATTCGATAGTGTCTCTATCGCTACAACTTTCAAGGAGAAACTGGCTAAGGAGGGGGTGATTTTCTGTTCTATTTCTGAAGCAGTGAAAGAGCATCCAGAATTAGTGGAAAAATATCTTGGTAGTGTTGTACCAGTGGGGGATAATTTCTTTGCGGCTCTCAACTCTGCCGTATTTAGCGATGGCTCCTTTGTGTTTATTCCCAAAGGAGTGACATGCCCAATGGATTTATCCACCTACTTCCGGATAAACAACGGTGATTCTGGTCAGTTTGAGCGTACTTTAATTGTAGCTGAGGAAGGTAGTTCTGTCACTTATCTTGAAGGTTGTACAGCCCCAATGTTCGACACGAATCAACTTCATGCTGCTGTAGTTGAGCTTGTCACTCTCGATCATGCTGAAATCAAATATTCTACTGTGCAAAACTGGTTTGCAGGAGACGAAAATGGTAAAGGTGGTATTTATAATTTTGTGACTAAACGCGGTTTGTGTAAAGGGGAAAATTCTAAAATTTCTTGGACGCAAGTAGAAACTGGCTCTGCTATTACTTGGAAATATCCTAGTTGCGTTTTAGTAGGAGACAACTCGGTAGGAGAATTTTATTCAGTGGCTCTGACTAATAATAAGCAGCAAGCAGATACAGGTACAAAAATGGTGCATGTTGGTAGAAATACCCGCAGTACAATTATTTCTAAAGGTATTTCTGCTGGAAATTCTGCTAATAGTTATCGTGGCTTGGTGAAAATGGGATCTAATGCTCAGGGAGCGCGGAATTATTCTCAATGTGATTCAATGTTAATTGGCGATCGCGCTCAAGCAAATACTTTTCCTTATATTCAAGTAGACAATAATACTACTAAAGTTGAGCATGAAGCTTCTACTTCTAAAATTGGCGAAGACCAACTTTTTTATTTTGCTCAACGGGGTATTTCTGCTGAGGATGCAGTCTCTATGATTATTAGTGGTTTCTGTAAGGATGTGTTTAATGAGTTACCCATGGAATTTGCTGTGGAAGCGGATAAATTATTGAGTTTGAAGCTGGAAGGTACAGTGGGATAAAATCACGAAACTGTAAGTAGGGTGAACTGTCAACGCCACCCAACAAAAATGTAGAACTATAGGAGTTAACGTTCCTGTTAGTATTTGAGTAGGGGATAGTTGTCATAATATTATTGGTTGTTGGGTTTTTTCTTTCAGAGACGCTCCGCGTTCATGTCGGCGACAGGCTCAACGTTCCTCAACCCCACCTATATCAACTAATTTTTTTTATTGCAAGAACTTAATTAGACATGATACAAGTTCCCCAAAAATTTCAGGACTGTTCAGATTAGAGGTAAAGATGATTAAGGAAAATAGTGAGGTTATATTATCTGTTAAGAACTTAACAGCTAATGTAGAAGGGAAAGAAATTCTTAAAGGTTTAAATCTGGAGATAAAAGCAGGAGAAATCCATGCAATTATGGGACCGAATGGTTCTGGGAAAAGTACCTTTTCTAAAGTATTATCAGGTCATCCTGCCTATGAGGTGACGGGTGGAGACGTGACATTTTTAGGCAAAAAATTATTGGTTCTGGAGCCAGAAGAACGTTCATTGAATGGAGTTTTTTTGGCATTTCAATATCCTCTAGAAATTCCTGGTGTGAGTAATTTAGATTTTTTGCGAGTGGCTTATAATGCTAAACAAAAACATCAAGGATTAGAAGAATTAGAGCCTTTTGATTTTGATGATTTGGTGCGGGATAAATTAGATGTTGTTAAGATGAAACCAGAATTTTTATACCGCAGTGTCAATGAAGGTTTTTCTGGTGGAGAAAAGAAACGAAATGAAATATTACAAATGGCATTATTGGAGCCGAAATTAGCAATTTTAGATGAGACAGATTCCGGCTTAGATATTGATGCTTTGAGAATCGTGGCCAATGGGGTAAATCAATTAGCAAATGAATCAAATTCGATGTTAGTGATTACTCATTATCAGCGATTGTTGAATTATATTGTGCCAGATTTTGTGCATGTGATGGAAAGTGGTAGGATTATCAAGACTGGTACAAAAGAACTAGCATTAGAACTAGAAGAAACAGGTTACGATGATATGATTGCAGCGGCAAAAGTGGGGGCGTGAAAAGTATGCAGGTGTCTGTAAAACCAGAGATATCTTATTTAGGCAAGTTACTGGAAGCATCCTGTAAGGGAGTTTCTCCAACTGTACCCCCAGAGTTTCCTTTAGATGCAAATATGGCAGCTTGGTTAGAGCAGATTCGCGCTCGCGCAGCTACATGGGTGCGTGAGTTGGCTCTTCCTACTAAGCGAGATGAAGAATGGCGGTTTACTGATTTATCCCCAATGATGAAGCTAGATTTTCAAGCACCTGCACCAGTAAATTTGGATGCTTTGAATATCGCTCCGTTTGTTTTGCCAGAAGCAACAGATAGTAGATTGGTATTTGTGAATGGGGTATTTGCACCTAAGTTGTCATCGTTGACGGGTTTGACAAATCAAGTATTTGTGGGAAATTTAGGGCAGCTACCTCCCCAATATCAAGGAAAAATTAGAGATTATTTGGCGCAACAACTGGGAAGCCAAGAAATATTTACCGCCCTGAATACTGCTGGCTTAACTGATGCAGCAGTGGTATGGTTGCCGAAAAATCAGGTCGCGCCAAAACCAATACATCTACTATTTATTACTACTCAAACTGAAGTGCCGATATTGACTCAGCACCGTTGCTTGGTAGTGGCGGAAGGTGGTAGTAGTGCTACAATAGTAGAGCATTGCGTGACTGCGGAGGTGATTTGCCCAGAAGCGCCTACTTCTCTACCCTATCTAACAAATACGGTGACAGAAATATGGGTGGGGGAAAATGCCGAAATTAATCATACTCGGTTACAGCGAGATGCGGGTGCAGCATTTCATATCGGCAAGACAGCGATCGCTCAAGCTCAAAATAGTCACTATACCTGTAATGCAATCCATTTAGGGGCAAGGTTATCTCGTCATAATCTGGAAGTCTCTCAAATGAGTGCTGCTACAGAAACTAATCTTTATGGTTTGGTTTTTATTGGCAATGAACAAGAAACTGATACTCACAGCGCTATTACTTTGAATCATCCTCACGGTGTAACTAAGCAACTTTACAAGTGCATTGTTGATGACAAAGCCCATTCTGTATTTAATGGCAAAGTTTATGTTTCTCAAACTGCACAGTTGACTAATGCTTCCCAGTTAAATCGTAATTTGTTACTGTCTTCTGGTGGGCGGGTTGATACAAAGCCTCAGTTAGAAATTATTGCAGATAATGTTCAATGTTCTCATGGAGCAACTGTTAGTCAGTTGGATGATGATGAGGTGTTTTATTTGCAAAGTCGAGGCTTGAGTCAAGAGGTAAGTCGCAACTTATTAATTGATGCTTTTGCAGTAGAAATCATTAACAAGTTGCCCCTATCTTCTTTGCAGCACATTTTAAAACAATGTGTCGCTTGTAAATTTTAAAAGAAGGAAGAAAGCTAGTTGATAGAATACTTTGATTCAAAATTTATGAAATTAGAAAAAAGAGCAGGTGGGAAATTTCATATCATGTTTGTAAAGCACTGACAATAAGGCTCGTAGTTGGCTCGTAGTTGCGATGCGGCGCTATAGATTTATATAGCATTTCTCAAGTTAGTAAGATACTCTTTGATTTGACTCTGGCGGACGACTCCCGATTTCCAAGTATCCAAAACTACAAATCTTTTTACCTCACCAATATGATAACTCTTATAGAAGCTTTGATTTCCTTAGAGGAAAGAAGCTTAGGTTTAAAGGTAAAAGTCAGTAGTTATGTCTCCACAATTTGTGAAAAACGCTATAGTTAGGGCGCCGCATCCCAACTACAAACAAAGATTTATTCTAAGTTATTAGGCAACATGATCTCACAGTATTACCGGTTTGGTTAAGCTAGAGCTTAACCAAACTAAAGCTTGATGGTTGAAAGTTTCACAGCTGATTTGACTCTTATTGCTCCTGGTAGAGAGAGTATTTTAGATGGGATTAAGCCCTAACACAATCCAACTAAATATCTATATCTGTTGGGTTCCCCTTCTGGAAGCAAGCTACATTCCTCAATCAAACCTACTACATATACTACCTTTGCTAACAGATTACTACGCATTTTATGTGGCACAGCAAAACGAGTGAAGCGAGTTAAAGTAAGTTATAAAAAAATTAGGAATTACAAGACAAATGACTATTATCAAAGAGAAAACTTTAGGTGAAAAAATACGAACAGATTTTCCGATTTTAAATCAGGAAATAAATGGTAAACCGCTGGTTTATTTAGATAGTGCTGCAACTTCCCAAAAACCCCTAGCGGTTATTAATGCCTGGCAAGAATATTACCTCAGATATAATTCTAATGTGCATCGGGGAATTCACACTTTAAGCTCTAAAGCAACAGATGCTTATGAGGAGGCAAGAGATAAAGTAGCTGCTTTTGTTAATGCAGCATCGCGGAATGAAATTGTTTATACTCGTAATGCCAGTGAAGCTGTTAATTTAGTGGCTTATTCCTGGGGGTTAAATAATCTCAAGTCAGGGGATGAAATTATTATCTCAGTTATGGAACATCATAGTAATTTTGTGCCCTGGCAAATGATTGCTCAAAAAACTGGAGTAGTTTTAAAATTTGTCGAGTTGACTGAGACGGGAGAATTTGATTTTGAACAATATCAAAGCCTAGTTTCAGACAGAACTAAGTTAGTAGCAGTTGCCCATGTTTCTAATGTTTTAGGTTGTATTAATCCAGTCAAAGAAATCTGCACGATTGCTCATCAAAATGAGGCAAAAGTTTTAGTAGATGCTTGCCAAAGTGTACCTCATACTATCGTAGACGTACAGGCAATAGATTGTGATTGGTTAGTAGCTTCTGGTCATAAAATGTGTGCTCCTACTGGTATTGGTTTTTTGTATGGAAAGTTAGATTTGCTAGAGGCAATGCCTCCATTTTTAGGAGGAGGTGAAATGATTGCCGAGGTATTTTTTGACCATTCCACTTATGCTGAATTGCCTCATAAATTTGAAGCAGGAACGCCAGCTATTGGAGAAGCGATCGCTCTCGGTGCAGCAGTAGATTATCTCACAAATATAGGAATGGAAAAAATCCATAACTATGAAGTAGAATTAGCTGCTTATTTATTTGAAAGATTGTGCCAGATTCCCGGAGTTACTATTTACGGGCCAAAACCAAATATCAATGGTGAAGGTAGGGCAGCATTAGCATCTTTTACAATAGAAAATCTTCACCCTAATGATTTATCAACAATGTTAGATGAAGCTGGTGTAGCGATTCGTTCAGGTCATCATTGCGCTCAACCTTTGCATAAATATTTGAAGATTTCATCCACTGCTAGGGCTAGTTTATATTTTTATAATACTTGTGATGATATTGATGCTTTTATTGTTGCTTTGAAAGATACAATTGAGTTTTTTAGTAATATTTTGGGTAGAGGGAAAAATTGATAACATAACGGGGAAATCCTTATAGGGATGTTCGATGGAAAGTTTTTATAAGGGTTTTAGCAAAGGTTTATGTAATTTATAGAGATGCAAATGTTATAACCAGGTACTAAAAAAAACCGTGAGGATTCATGTCCTATGGAAAAGCCTATAAATCTTGATGGATAAGCATTTCCGGCAATTGCCTCCCCCATCCTCTTCTCAACTATAGATTGCTACAAGCCTTTGTTTTCGTCATTATTGAGAATAAGGCTGTTAAATTGCTGAGTCAGTCGTTTTCATAAGTCTCTCTAGAACTGGGTTTGAGATACCTGAATCCTGACAAAAAATCTGGGTTTGTAGTTGGGATGCGGCGCCCCCAATTATTTAGAAATCCCTGGAGTGAGAAGGTTGTTATATGTCTGGCAGGGAAACAGAAGGAAATTATCTTTGCTAGATATAACTCTGTATTTAGCAACTCTAATACTACTCCATGAAGCAAATAAATCTTCCAAAGTATGTGGATATAAAAATTTTAATTTTGATTTTTAACGCTGAAATTTATGAGAAGTTTGAACCTAAATAAACTTATAGTTATTAACTTAATTATTCTGAATATTGCGATTCTTTTTTTCACGGTGGGATTAATTTTTTCACCTCATAAAACTTTCGCTATTTCTATCCCTGAGACTGTATCGAAAACAGAGGCAAACATTGAATCAGTGAAGTCAGAAAAGTTAAGTCAGGGTAGGGGTAATAAGTATCAGTATAAAGTTGAATATCAGTTTGGTTTTCCTCAAAGTGCTCAAGAAAGAGACCGTTATACAGAAGCTTTAAATGAAGCAGGTAATGATGGATGGGAATTAACTCAGACTGATGTTGTTTTTAATCCATCTAACGGGCAAGGGTTATATATTCTGATTTTTCAAAGACAGAAGTGATATTATGTTTGCTAAAAGGTTGACAATCAAGCTCATAGCTGCGCTTTAGTTGAGGCGCTAAAGCGCAACTACAAACAAGAGGAGTTTGTGTAGTTTTGTGGAGATGTAATCATTATAAATTTTAGCAATTGTGCTATTTTTTCTGAATGGCAGTTCCTCCAGCCAAAATAGCTAATCCTAATATGCCTAAAATTGAATGAGGCTCAGGAACAGGTTGAATTTGTCCTGGTGTAAAACTGGCAATCACATTTTCCCGTACCCCCTCAACCCCTGCATCTAGCTCTAGAAGTTGTACTAGATTAAACTGAGGAGGAGCAGCACAATCTCCAAAGAGGCCACAGGTTAAAGAACCAGTGATTCCTAAGAAATTTTCTGTTGCTGACACCTAGTAGGTTGGGTTAAGCGCCAGCGTTAGCGAAGCTTATCCGCAGGATAAACCCAACAAAAATATATATAATAAAGTTGTCGCTAAATAGATGGACAAAATTGCTCAAACCAAGACAGAGCAATAATTCCCAGTGTAGGAACAGAAAAGACTACAATCCTTACACAACAGGGGTTTTCAGGATTTTTTAAGTTATAAAGCGACAACTCCAATGTTGGGTTTCGCCCTACTCAACCCTACCTACGCAATCTCATTTTTTTTATGGGCATTCGCTGATATTATTCAAGAAACTCAATATTTGCCCAGCCTACTATTGACTAAGACTTGATTCGTGACAGTATCAAGAATTTGCCAAATTTGGTCAATCCAATTTAGGTGTTCCGGTTTCATCAAACACGATCGCAAGCAGGTAATAAAATCCTGATTCCAGTTCATCTCTTTTGCGTTTTCCATAAACAGGGCTTTTGGTAGATTCACTAAAACTAAGTGCAAATTTTTCTTTGCTGTAGCTGTAAAAATTTATTGGACGAGTCGTGATGATTCCCTAGCACTAAAAGAATTAACTGCCCAAACCACAATATCCATTTCTGAAGTCAAAGCAACTGTAAATCGAGAATCTTGTTGCAACTTTTCATAAAAAGTTAATGCAGCTTTTCGAGTTGGGCTCAAAGAAGCAGCAAATTCACCCCCTCGAATCAGGGGGAGTAATCTCTGAGTAGCCCAGAGAGCAACTGCCGAAGAGTCTGGGCGAGAACATTCAAGGGAGATTTATCCTAGGTGGAGTTCGTTGGAACTAAAATAGGTATAGGGAGAATCATGTTTGTAAAACTTCCCGACTGAGGGATCTTAAGAAAGAATGCAACCACAACCATAGGGCTGAAGTCCATGTTTATGGGGAACGATGGCAATGGAATCGACTTCTAGGAGGCATTCCAAAGCTTCTTGTGTTTCTACCTCCAGATTATCCGCGAGAATAAAGTAACCACCGTAAGCAACATCGGCATGAATCCGAAATCCATACTCGGCTTGTAGTTGCAGAATTACTGGCAGGGGATCTACTGAACCTACTGCTGTTGTACCCATAGTTGTTACTATTGTTCCAATGTCATCTCTATCCAATAGCTTTTTCAAGGCATCTATAATCATTTGGCCATTACTAACTAAATCTTCGTGACTATTAGTATTCAGTGTGACAGTGATTTTATTGTTGCCTGGCTCTAAATTTCCTAGATAATACTAATTGCCATAGATTCTAGTTATTTTTTGATCATTGATATATAAATGAGCGTGACATTCATTGGTATCGCTAGTTTGATTTACAGTTTCAGAGGCAAACCTAAAATTAGTTAGTTTTACTTCTAGATTCCATCCTCTTCTAGTATCTTTATGTACAATTAAATCAACTTCAGGTGCTGGTTTTTTTGCTGGAATTTCTATTTTTTTATGACTATGGTTATGGTTTTTGTACCTCCATGAGACTGATCGGCAACTAAATTATTAGTGGAAGAATTGACTGTTCTGGAAATTGTGACTGGGGCAGCTAAAAGTGATGCTATTGATATGAGCTTGAGTATTTTATTTATCCTTATTTTTCCATCATTTATTGTGTGTGAAGTTATGATTGGCCAGAATAATAAAAATGTCAAACGACAGGCTGTCATACATAGCTTTGCAAACAGGCTAGGAGACAGGGCAAGCGCATCTTATTTTTGAAGTGCTTACTGGGGAAGGATTTCATGCCGAGGAATATTTGTGCTTGACAACAGTATTTTTAATTCTGACTCTGTTTCTAATACTTTAATTTTTGTTCTCATATTATTCAATTGTTACCACTTAATAGTTTTGTACTTTTTTTATTAGAATTTTTTTTTAATTTGTATTGCCATGACTTGCTAACACTTATTCCATACTGAAGTGGAAGTGAAATAAGAAGAATTATCAACAGACATAATTGTGTCAGTTTTGTCTTTTTCATTTCCACCTAACCCTTGTCTAAATTTGCTAATTTTCAGGCAAGATAGAAAAGAAATTAAATACAACTAAATCTAATTTCAACATAGAAAAATTAAAAGGATAGAAATTTGTGAAACTGGGCTTTACAGCGCTTTTCATACGGGTGAACCATATAGTCAAAACTGTAACCTTTGTCAGGACGTTTTAATGTGAGCCGATTTCTCGGGCAAGTGCGACGAGAAACTTCAGAATTGGTAATGAAATAATAGGAAGTATTATTAGGGTGGGCTTTAAGGAGGAAGCCAGAAGGTGCTTCACTTTTTATTTGAAGAAGGGAACCTCTCAAAGTCTTCCTTTCCAAAGGGGATTTAGGGGGATTTTTATGTACCTCACAAGACAAATAATTTAATTAGTCATAATTTATTTGCACCTTAGAACCTTTGATATATATACCTCTCCCCTTCTTTGTTTATCCCCCCTAACCCTCCTTTCAAAGGGGGGGAACGAGAAGACATCACCTCTGTATAAAAGCCTAACTAAGTACCAACAGATTCTTTGGCTGCATACATTACTTCCAAAGATATTTCACCTATACCACGTTCGCGAGCAAACTTCTCTGTATTTCGCTTCACTTTACCACGCACAAAACCAGGCACTTTATTCAACTCTGCCTTAGCTTCTTTCGTCCAATTCAAATCAGAATCAGCAGATATTCCTTTGTGAATCACTTCCTTAGTATCGTGCCCACCAAACATTTCTAATAGGTGGTCTTCCATACCCAAAGTAAAGGAGTTGTAAATTAAATCAGTAATTTGATTAGTACCCTCATAACCCATAAATGGCTTATAACCAATTGGGAAATTCTGAATATGAATTGGTGCGGCAATCACGCCACAAGGGATATTTAATCTCTTGCCTACATGACGCTCCATTTGTGTACCGAAAATGGCTGCTGGCTCCACACGAGCGATCGCGTCTCCAATCTCACCATTGTCTTCATTAATTAACACCTCATCACAATATTCGCTTACCTGTTCGCGAAACCAGTCAGCATCATATTTACAATAAGTGCCTGCCCAAACGACATGAATACCCATCTCCCGCGCCAAAATTTTTGTCATCGCAGCAGCATGGGTATTATCGCCAAACACCACTGCTTTTTTACCAGTTAAATTTTGACAGTCAATGGAACGAGAAAACCAAGCTGCTTGAGAAACGTGCAGAGTTTGATTATCAATATATTCCTCATAATCAAACTCTGCACCTTGAGCATTCACCACCTGTTGTATCTTGCGGATACAACGAGCAGTTTCTACCACACCCATGGGAGTAATATCAATAAAAGGCATTCCCAACTCTGACTCTAAGTATTGAGCTGTCATTACTCCCAGTTCCCTATAGGGTAAAAGGTTAAACCAAGCACGAGGCAGATTTTTCAAGTTGTAAACGGAAGCACCTTTGGGAATCACTTCATTAACTTCGATGCCTAAATCTGCAATCAAGCGTTTTAACTCGGTGCAGTCATGTTGGTTATGGAATCCCAGGGTAGAAATACCAATGATATTAACAGAGGGTTTTTCGGTTTTTCCTTCTGGAAGTTCACCTTTCTTTTTCGCCTTCTCAATATAATATTGAACGATTTGATGGAGGGTGCGATCTGCTGCTTGCAGTTCGTTAACGCGGTAATGATTAACGTCTGCCAGCATTACATCACCCTTGGCGTCTATTTGAGCGCGTTCAACAAAATTTTCCAAGTCTTCTTGCAAAATACTTGAGGTGCAGGTAGGGGTAAGAACAATTAAATCAGGGTTTTCTTCTTTGTCTTTACGAACGATGTTATCTACTACTTTTTCTTGAGAACCCCGCGCTAGCACGTTGCGGTCAACTATACTAGCTGTGACTGGTGTATAATCTCTTTCTCTTTCTAGCATAGAGCGCATCACGTTGAAGTAGTCATCACCTAGTGGGGCGTGCATAATCGCGTGAACATTTTTAAAGGAACTGGCAACCCGCAGGGTGCCAATATGAGCAGGCCCTGCATACATCCAGTAGACTAATTTCATATATTTTTCTCCGTTTATTGTTAATGGTTGTGGGTGTTCTGAATCAGACTTTCCCTAGGGAAATTTAACTTTATGTAAGAGTTTTGATATTTTCCCTAGATTTATCCCACACTAGAGATTCAGTTTGTCAGTAAAGCAATAGAATTATTTTTTATTTAATTATTCTTAATTTTTTAGTTAATTGGTGTTAATCAGAGACTCAGATACTTGACAATTAATTAATTTAGGTATAGAAATGCCGATAGTTTTGTTCATAGTTGCGCTTTAGAGATTGTTTGTCAAACTCAGATTAAATTCTGGCGTAGGATGGGTGAGGTAGAAATATTTCCTGATTTAAATCCCGCCAGGGCGGGCGGGGTTGAAATTTTAGTTGTCCGCCGTCACCCATCATAATTAAACACTCTAGCTATCTTGATATTTAGTTTACAAATAGTCTCTTAGCGCTCCAATTCAAGCTCTGGCGTAATTAGCGAGTTGCCTTTGTAAGCGATCGCTGTTTTGAGCTCAATATTCAATATAATGTGCTCTGAATTACCTCCTTGCGCTTTAGCGCTCCAATTAAAATTGCTGCAAAATTCCTGATATAATTAGCTATTCCCCATTTTTTAATTTTGACTTGAATATGAGAATTATTGTGAGTCACAAAAATTTGACAATCCTCAAATTTACCGTAGAAGATATCTGTAAAAAAAAAGTCTAAAAACAGCACCCAATAGCCAATCTTCGGTGGGTGACGGGGGATGATAAAATATTCGATCATTAGTGTGGAATTCTTCCCACCTAACCCACCCTACATCAAGGCTTAATATTTTATTTATAGATACCCTCTAGGATTGAGGCTATTAGAAGATAATATTAATGCTATTCGCAGTCAAATAGAAATAGAAAATGCTAGAAGCGATCGCAACTTTCAAGAATTAGCTGCTGTGGTAGGCACGGGGGTAGTTGTTGCGGGTTTAATAGGTGAGAATGCAATAGCAGAGTGTAAGTCTATATTCAGTAACGAGTTTCCAGTTTGTCAAAATACACTGGTATACAAACTTATATTAATTGTTATCGTCAGCGTATTAACTTGGTTTGTCAGAAGAAGGATACTAAAACGAGTATAAGATGTTTGTAGTTGCGATGTGGCGCAAATTCTAACTATAGATTGCGTAGTTGAGTTGAGTCATCGTAGCAAGATACCGTCAGGGAAATCCAACAAAAATATATACATGATGTTGGGTTTCCCTGGCGCTCAACTCAACCTACTTGATGATGGATAATTATCTAGACATGAGATGAAGGCTCCAATGATAACTCTAGTACTAAAGTGCAACTAGAGTATGAGCAGAATGCCTGCTCTAAAATTGAGATAATTTATTCATAGAAAATCCCTAAACAACCAATAATCCTAATTCCTGATTTATTTCTGCCGATAAATTATTCAACAACT
>JAJEAQ010000681.1 GCA_022822685.1 Trichodesmium sp. jk18x7bins.61 | reverse complement strand
GGTATAAACAGGTGATTAAGCTGTTTGCTAATGGCAACTTCTGCACCAAATACCTGTGCATACATTGTGTTTTGTTCATCATGTAAACTAATATTAGCAACTAATTTTACTGAAGTATTTGATTGTACATCCATGGATATATAGAAAGTTTTGCCTAAAGGTATATCTTGATAATATTCACCCTTTTGACACTTTAAAGGTAAACTCGCTGCATCATAAAAATACCTTACCCAAATCAACATACATTGGAAAGCTGTATCTAACTTTAAGGCATTAAATGCTTGGGGAGGGAATTGCCCCAAATGAGTATAATCAACTTGTGGCGAGATATATTCTGCTGTTAATTTTTCTGGAGTGATGTTTAAAACTTTTTTTAGTACTTGAAAACTCGTACCATGAAACAATGTGCCATCCTCATAGGGAGATAAATTGATCAGTTGACTATCTTGTTGACGATCAAAATTTTCATAAATCGGCGCTGTTGGTGTTTGTTGCAATAATTTGATATTACTTCGATAATGATATCTGGGTTTTCCTGATCTAGTTTCACTGCCAATAATCCCTGATAATTCTATTTCTTGTGCTGCAATTTTATTAATTTCTTTGAATTCTAAAACATATTCATCTGCTAGGGTTTCATCAAAAACAATTCCTTTTAATACTTGATAGTTTTCACAACTAAAAAACTTATAGCCAGGATACATTTGTTCAGCCGTATTAGCTAACCATGCCAAGGCAAAAACTATCGGTAGTACAGGATAATTATCAATCACATGATCCTGCAAAAAGGGGTTAGCTTCTAAGGTTAACTTTCTATTTACCCGATAAGTTTTTAATTCAGATTCTAAAGGAACTGAAGGAGTTACTAAATTACTCCCTACCAAAACTTGTACTGCTTCTGGAGGGCTGGCTATGATTTGGTTTAAAAATATTTGAGTACCTACATCGACTGGGATTACTCCAATATTTCTTTGAGCAAAAAGTTCTTTTAATTCTGGTGTCACCATTCCACCTTCCCAAGGTCCCCAGTTAAAAGAAATAACTTGACAATGTGGATGTTGACGCTTAAATTGATGAGCAAATTTATTCAGAATTTCATTAGCAATAGCATAATCTGACTGACCAATATTGCCATAAAAACCGGCTGCTGAAGAAAACAAGATTAAATGTTTAAGTTGATAGGGATTAACACAATTTAATAAGCTTTGTAAACCTGCTATTTTTGTAGAATAAACTTTTTCAAAATCCTGTTCAGTTTTATTTTCAATTAACTTGTCTGCTAAGACACCAGCACCATGAATAATACCTGTTATTTCTCCGAGTGTTTCAACTATAGAAGAATTTTTTTGGGGCAAGTTAATCCCATCGGTAATATCAACACTTAAATATTCTGCCTCTCCTCCTGTCTGTCTAATTGTTTGTAAATTCTGCTTAATTTCTCTGGTAGCTAAAATACCTGTAATTAGTTGATTGACTTCTACAGGTTTTAGCTTTTTACCTTGAGAAGTCAAAACCGAAAATGCTTGTTTCTTTAACTCTATTTCATCAGTACAATTTTTCGCCCATTCTGGTTCATTGTTGAGTTTTGAACGTCCTAATAAAATAAATTTACAGGGACAAAATTGAGCTAATTGAATTACACATTGGGCGGTAATACCTCGCCCGCCCCCACTGACAATAAATACATTATTTGGATCAATTTTCGTCATAATCTTGTTTCATTTTAGAGTCATAAATTGATGCGGATTAACTGCTGTAATTTCTGGAGATCTTTATACAGGCAGGAAGAACTAAATCTGGTCTTAAATCCATGTACCTTTTTCAAGTTCTCCCCTCACCCTTTTGTCCTCAGCTCCTACAATGGGAGCTGCCTTACGAGTCTTGGTAAAGATATTAGCCCTCGTCAGATTTCATATAATATCATGTCTGGTAAAATACTTATAATTAGGATCAGGCCTTGCTCTAGATGTGTCGCAAATATCTCTCTAGCGCTAAAACGCAACTACAAACTTTAGTAGTCAGGAGCCAGCAGCTAGAAAAATCCTGACTCTTTCTTTCTGCTACAGGCTGATAAGTTGAAGCTCCTAAATTTGTTTGCTATGTACCTAATTTGTTGGGCTTCGTAGACACAGCGACTAACGAAGATATCTCCATCCTAATTTTCCTTCTTTAATTTATGTGAAAATTAATTTTCAGCAGTTATAGTTGTTCTTTTGTGTAAACTATACCCAACTTCACTAATTAATAAATTGGGGTCGTATAATTCTGCAATAATTGAATTGACTGCTATTTCTATATCTAAATCTGGACTTAAATCAATGGTTCGACAAAAAACATTTTGCCATTCTAAACCTAGGGTTTTAGTTAAACCAAAGAAACCGCCAATAATTGACTCAAATTTACTATTTTCCCCTAAACCTAATTCTCCATCTAAATGAGTTACAGTCACAAACCAACTTCTGCCTTGTTTTACTGCTTCATCCAGAGATTTTTTCAAATGTTTGGCTATCAGAAAAACTTGCTTAACTAGAGCTTTGGCTTGACTTTTTGTCACATTGACAGGATTAAGATGAATAAAAGCACCAACTTCACCATAATTATTCACAACAGTTTCTAACTTCTGTTTTAGGTGTTCCTCAGTCATCTCTGACAAAATTACATGATTGATTCTTTCTGGTAATGGTAATTTTTCTGTCATAGTTGATTCCGGAAAACTTAGTACAACTACTTTCCATCCCTGTTTTGTCAGAGCATCGGCTAACTTAACAGTAATCAAACTACCATCATCAGTTAATAGACAGATGCGATCGCTACTCAAGGCACAATCTAATCTATCTGGTGGGGATAAAGGTTTCAGTTTTGCTACCCCCTTTTTTATATTGTCAGGTAAAGAAAGTTCAGGAAAAATCTCTACACTTGGACTAAGGTTTTTTTTTCTAACTCTCCTGATGACTCTTTACCCATGTAATTAACAATCTGTACTAAAGTGCGCAATTCTGCTAATTCTTCTGGGTTGACAGGAGGCATATCTGGGTACAATTCTTGCATCGCACCCATAATTTCCACTC
>JAJEAQ010000113.1 GCA_022822685.1 Trichodesmium sp. jk18x7bins.61 | reverse complement strand
CAGACAGTATCTACTAGACAAGTGACTAGACAGTATCTACTAGACAGTGATAGAGTCAAGGTGTCTAGTGGTTACTAGACAGTCGTCAATGTTAAATCGTCTCACCTCTTAAGGATTTATTTATAGATACCCTCTACGACTTCTACCCCCAGGCAATTGCAATGGGAGCAGAGGTTTGAAAATTTCCCACTGTTCATTACTAATATCACTGAGGTAAGTATTTCTAGTCATAGATTTTCAATTGATTTTCCAACTATTCTATCGAGATAGAAAAATAATGATCGCTCTTTCTTGCAAAACTTTACAAACAGCCTCCTAACGTAAAATATAAAGTTGTAAATATACTCTCGCGACAATGAATTAGCCCAGCTTTGACAAGGGGGGTAGGGGGGATAAACTCCTGGAGTTTACTAATTACCTGATACCAGATTGTACACGCCATAAAGTAGCATAAATTCTTGATTTTTCTAAGAGTTCCTCATGAAGACCATATTCTACTACTTTTCCATGTTCCATAACATAAATACAATCAGCATTTCTAATCGTAGAAAGACGATGAGCAATAGCAATAGTTGTGCGATTTTGAGTAATTTTTTCTAAAGACTTTTGAATAGCTGCTTCAGTTTCATTATCCACTGCTGAAGTAGCTTCATCAAGTATTAAAATAGGAGGGTTTTTCAACACAGCCCTAGCAATAGCAATTCGTTGTCTTTGACCACCTGATAACTTTTGTCCTCTTTCCCCAACAATAGTCTCATAACCCTCAGGCAACTGATTAATAAAATCATCAGCTTCAGCAATTTTGGCTGCTGTAATAATCTCCGGTAGAGTCACATCAAAACTACCATAACTAATATTTTCAGCTACAGTTCCATGAAATAAAAATACATCCTGACTTACCAATCCTATGGCTCGACGTAAATCTTGTAATTGCAATTGATTTATTTCAATTCCATCTAGAGTGATTCTACCTTCATGAGCTTCATAAAACCTCAGTAATAATTTTACTATTGTGCTTTTTCCTGAACCTGTTGCTCCTACAATACCAATAGTTTGACCAGCAGAAATTTTTAGAGAAAAATTTTCCAATATGGGAAAACTATCTCTATAGGCAAATGTCACATTTTCAAACTCTAATTCTCCCTTAACTGACTCAACAGGTAAAGAAATATCTCCTGGACGAATAGCAATCGGAGTATCCAACAAATTCATCACCCGATTAGTAGAAGCCATACTGCGTTGATATAAATCCAGAGTTTGTCCTAAACGAGTTAAAGGCCATAGTAATCGTTGAGTTAAGAATACCATGACACTATAAGTACTTACAGCTAATCTACCAGCAACTGCTTCTAAACCACCTAATAATAAAGTTGCCACGAAACCGATAAAAATTAGAATTCTAATCAGAGGTACAAAAGCAGCAGAAAAAGCGATCGCTTTTCTGTTACTGATTTTATAAGCTTCACTTTCTATGGTAATTCTTCCTACTTCATAAGCTTCGGCCGTGAAACTTTTTATCGTCGTAATTCCTGAGAGATTATTTGATAATTGCCCACTTAATAAACTGACTTTTTCTCTAACTTCTGCATAACGAGGCATCAAAAATTTTTGAAACCAAATTGATCCCCAAACAATAAACGGCATTGGTAACATTGCCCACCAAGCTACATTAGGAGCTAACACAAAGAAAGTACCACCAATAATTACGACTGTTACCGTGACTTGAATTATTTCATTTGCTCCTACATCTAAGAATCTTTCTAGTTGATTAATATCATCATTTAAAATTGCCATCAGATTTCCAGTACTGCGTTCCTCAAAATAGGCTAATTCTAAATTCTGTAAATGAGCATAAGTTTCAATCCGCAAATTATGCTGAATATTCTGAGCTAAATTTCGCCAAAGTCGCTCATAAGCATATTGAAAAATTGATTCTAATCCCCAAACAATTAAGCTGATAAATGTCAAAGCTAGAAGTTGTCCGAAAATATTTTTAATTCCCCATTTCGCAATCAGAGAATCTTGTTGTTCGACAACAACATCAAGGGCTGCTCCGATTAAAACTGGAGGTGCTATGTCAAAAATTTTATTTAAAATTGAGCAAATAACCGCTTGCAAAATTTGAATCCGATAACTAGGTCCATAGTTAAGCAAGCGTACAAAAGGGTGTTTTGATTTTGAAGTTTCTTTTGACAATTTTAGCACCTGATCAGCTGGCTATAATAGAGTTATTAGTTATTTTATAACATATATAGTAGTGACGGTAATAATATCTTAACAAATTCCTATCGATAATTTGTGGAGGATGCCCTACCTAATATCTATTGAAATATAGAGCGAAGATTTACATATTATTACCTTAATTTTATCCAGGACGGGGCATGATCTAAAACTTTTTGCTTTCGGAATGATGCCTACACAAAGTATAGTCTAGGGAGTTAAAGTCCAACAATTTTAATTTGTTGGACTTTAACCGAATATCTGTGAAAAAAAGTAGTCAGGGAAGATTTACAGATTAGTACTTCTTCCTGAGAGAGTAGTGAGTTCAAAATATTTCTAATACCTATAAAAATGTTGATTAACTATCTAAAAATATGAAATACTCAAACTTGAATCTATTTTTAATCACAATAATGGCTATTTTCAATACTAGCTGTTATACTAGCCTGGCTAATTCATATAATCCCAAACAGAATGCTGGTATACAAGCTCAAGCTTCCCTGAATAATCGCCCCGATTTTTTTGAAAAAGGGCGATTTAAAATGGAGCAATAAATTCAAAAAATAGAAAATAAAAATCCCCTACCTATATTAATAATTGAAACTGGACAGATACAATGGCAAAATATTATTTTTCAAGAAGGTGGTTTGACAATATGGATGGCTCATGGAACAATCACAGAAGAGATAAAAATTATTAAAATTCAGAATGGGGAGATTAAATTTAAGGTATTTGCAACTCATCCAGAATCAGCTATATTTGTTGTTGCTTATTCTGATATTTTAAGCAGCAAATAATCAGTTAATAAACAAGATATACTGTCAAGATTACAAAATAAAATTGTTGATGTTCAAGGTTTTAAATTAAGTATGGATGGATATCCCTTATAACTTAGGAGATAAGCCTGGTAGAGAATTTGTGCTAGAAAATGAGACAGAAACTATTAAATTCTGAATTTATTTAGCAGGTCAACGTTTATATATTATTGGAGCGAGTCAAGCACAAAGAGATAATCAAATTCATGGGGCAGTAGAAATATTTTTAGATTCATTTAAGCTGAATTAAAACTAGATCCTAAAAACATACTTGAGAGATTGTTTGTAAAATTCAGATTAAATTATTGCGTAGGGTAGGCCATTGGGTCAATATCTCTTCGTACTCACCAGAATTTTAGTTTTCACCGTAACCCGCCAGAATTAAGCATTCTAGCTATCTTAATATTTGCTTTACAAACAGTCTCTGATAATGACCAAAGTAGTAGGGTGGGTAAATATTGAGTTATTTGGAGCTACGATAAATAATGGTTTTTTAGCCCACCATTAATACACCTATTTCTCAGTATTACCGCCTAAAACTTTGAAATTAAAACTAACAATAGATCAATTTCGGGATCAAAACTATGGCAGACACAATTGCTTTACTTGCTTATGACAGCAAAAAAGACAACTTGGTTGAATTTGTCAAGAAAAATAAAGTTGTGCTGTCTCGGTATAAATTAATTGCGACAGAAAACACTGCTGAATATATTTTACAAGAAACAGACATAGAGATAAACCCTTTATTAGCAGGTTCTCTGGGAGGAGATGCTCACATAGCTGTAGAAGTAATCACAGGTAATGTAATCGCTGTTATTTGTTTGGTAGACTATCTTTTTTCCCAATCATATGAACCTGATATCAAATTACTGTTGCGTATCTGTCAAGTTCATAATGTTCCAATTGCGATTAACATTGCTACTGCTGAGGCCATCATTAACAGTTTCATTCAAGCTACTGTTGCTCACCTCATATTTAATCCTGTCTGCGGCCAAGGCAATGCTCAACAAGAATTATCATTAATTAAATCACTTCTCGAACCTTATCTACATTTACATATACATCAAACAACAGTAGAAAAAACAGCAGAAGAGTTGACAAAAATAGCGATCGCTAAACAAGCAGATCTGATTATTGCTTCTGGTGGTGATGGCACAGTTTCTGCTGTTGCTGGAGTCTTGCTGAATACAGGTATTCCTCTAGGTATTATTCCGAGAGGTACTGTTAATGCCTTTTCTATGGCTTTAGGGATTCCTAGCATTACGCCAATTAGAAGTGCTTGTGATGTGATCTTAGCAGGCAAAACTCGGATTATAGATGTGGCTCGCTGCAATGAATACACTATGATTTTATTAGCAGGGGTAGGGTATGAAGCAGAAACAGTAGAAAGAGCCGATCGCGAAGCCAAAAACCGTTGGGGAGTATTGGCATATATGATGGCCGGTTGGCAGCAACTCAACGAACAAGAGCTGTTTGATACTGAAATAGAGATTGATGGTGTTACTAAAACTTTCCAGGCAGGAGCAATTACTATTGCGAATGCAGCCCCACCTACATCAGTTTTGGCTCAAGGTTTGGGAGAAGTAATTATGAATGATGGGCTATTAGAAGTAATGATTATTACTCCAAATAATAGACTGCAAGCTGTTAATGCTGTAGTCAGAATGTTTGGCTCGGCCATATTTAAAACTCCTGCCCAACATGAAGATACCATTGGTTTACGAACAAAACGGATCAAACTTAGTACACATCCACCGCAAAAAGTTGTGCTTGATGGAGAGATTATTGGTACTACTCCAGTGGAGGTTGAGTGTATTCCTGGTGGCTTAACTGTGCTAGCTCCACCAACTAATGAAACTGAAGAAAAATCTACTAGGAGTTTTCTATCATGACTGAAAAAAGTCAACAATCAGGCATTGCATCATATGACAGCGGCACAGGAATAAACGCACCAGTAACAAAATACTCAAAGCCTTACTAATCAATACTTTTGATGGCATAAATTTTGAATGCATGACTTCCGTGTGGCACTAGGATTTGTCAGGATATGTTGGATTACCCAGACGGAAAACAAGCTAAGGTTCCAAAGGCCTAACCTGCAGTTATCGACTTCATACCATCGCTTTTCCCCTGGATTTGGCCATCCTTTAACGATGGCCACTCCCACATTAACTTAAGGATTCTCTAACATCAATTTAAACAAATATTGCGACACAGTTTTAGGCGGTAAGACTGAGAAATAGGTATATTAATGGTGGGCTAAAAAACCATTATTGATCGTAGCTCCAAATAACTCAATATTTACCCGCCCTACTACTCTCTGTTCCGGTGCGCGATCGCCACCTCAAAACATTGAGACTATTATTGTTTATAAATTACCAGAAAAAAGTCGGGAGGAAATTGCAGCCATGTTTAGTTTAGGTGATTTGAAACAAACCAGATTTTATCAAGATGCTTTTGCCGATGGGGAACAACTAGGCGAACGAAGAGGCCGACAAATTGGCGAACAAAGGGGAGAACAGAAAAGCCAAGCTAGAAGCAATCCCGCGATTGCTGAAGTTAGGATTGAGTTTAGAAGTAATTGGTGAGTCTTTAGATTTGCCTTTGTCAGTAGTTCAAAAAATCGTTAATTCTGCTAATGACAATTAAGCCAAATTCACAGAATCAAAAATCACACAAATTTTTGATTATGAGCATTTAAAGCGTGAAAACAGACAGCATTTTTTATCAACTTTTTCTCACATTTTCACCCAGTTTTTTGAATTAATTGGTGTTTTAGCCGTAGTTAATCCTGAAAATTAATGATTTTGAAAAATCATAAATGGGATTAAATGAGATAATCAAGCTAGTAGTTGTGCTTTACAGTACTTTTTATGTTGGTGAGGTACATTATATTTTTCTCAGATCAGAAGCCCAAGAGCAACTGTGCTGTACCTCATTATTCCCAAAAGTGCTGTAAGTGCCCAAATATATCTTTGGCGCCCCATCGCAACTACGAACACAGATTTTTTTGTGAGTAATTAATGGGAGTAGTTTATATAGGCGATCGCGCCGTCGGCAAAACTCACCTAGCATTAGAATTGGCCAACCCCCAAGGAAACTATGTTCAGGTTTCTCTGGTTAATCAAACTTACCAAAACCTCCAAGCAAATCTATTGAATCTCAATGGCACAGCGAAACCAACTCAAGCCATTGAAAAGCGTTCTTTGGATGTGCAGGTTCGCCTACCAACTGGTTTGAGTCAAATTTCTGTAGATTGGATCGACTCCCCTGGAGAATTATTTCGCAGCTCGTGGCAATCTGACCATGTTAATGAGTGGCAAGACTTCAAAGACACAGTGGGAAAAAGTGAAGGAATTTTTCTAATTGTTCCTCCCTATCGAGAAATTTTGCAGCCCTATGTTGACAAGGAAAACTATATTACTCAGCAACAATGGTGCAATAGATTTAATCGTTGGGCAGACTTTTTGATTTATGCTTGTCCTCAAGCCCGACGTATTGTCATATGTCTCAATAAAGCTGATTTAATTGATTGTGAACTTGAGCAAGAAATTTCCAAGTTGGCTTATTTACCTTATGGCTCTTCTATGAATTGGCTACAACGTCATAATTATGTTGTTAATAGTTATTTTCGACCAGTAAAACCACAGTTAGAACAAATCAATAAAAGTCGTTCTGGTTTATCTGTGCGGTGTTTTATTACCAGTATTTATCACAGAAGTTTACTAGAATTACCTTGGATATTTTTAGCTGGCTATTTAGCAAATTAAACGCCGATAAACTGTTACTAAACCATCTAAATCTCCTACATTTCCGGGAAACAAAACTACAGGTAACTCAGGAAACTGAGGATGTTCGGCAGGAGTCCGCACCATCGAGCATCCTGCTAAAACCTGACCTAGTAATCTCGCAGTAGTCAAAGCCAAACCTTTACTCAAGGTATCATTAGAAGTAATTCCACCTTTACTAATCAAAAAACCTATATCCTCCGGCAAACCCCTCACAATATCCATTAATAATTCGGAGACAGCAATACCAAACTCTAAACGCACTTGCACATTTTCAAAAGTCAATTCTTCACGACTGGTATAAACTACAGGCGTTTTTCCTTCTGCGTGAATAGCATGAACTTTTTCAAGAATATTCTGAAGTAAAGTTGCTCTATGCTCAGGAGAATCTGCAACTAAATGAGACACATCTACTTCTACACCTACTATCTCAGATTCTTGTAATAACTTTTCCAATTGTTGGGTAGACTTTTGAACATGGGAACCCACAATAATTACACCTGGTTTCTCACTCCTGACATATTGACTCATCTCCTCAGCAGGTATAGGTTGAATACCTAAAGCAGCTAAAGAAGTCAAAATACTAGCGGCACTGCGCAACAGAAACTTTTTACCTTGACTTGTTGCTGCTAACAAATCACTGGCAAAACGGTCTAAATCAGCTTGAGTTTCTCCATCCACAACTCCACATTGGTTGCCAGTTAATTTCATCAAACGTTCTAGACTGCCAGAACGAATATCATCAAGTGTAAATCTTTCTACAGTTTCTGCTTTGATTTTACCTTTGGTTTTCTCTTCGACATAATCAGGCAAATAACTGTAGGTGTAGCCAAATACTGAATCTTTAGCGAATTCTGTTTCATGAACAGGAGTTTCTACACCATTGACTATGAGATAGTGGGTATTGTTCCGGGTGACTCTCCCGCCTTCAAAAAATACTGGAACTAAGAAATGGGCATCAAAGGGACCGAGTTGTGCTGCGATGACATCTGTTTCTATGGGGTAATGACCTCGTAGAGTAGAGTCGGAACGACTGACAACTAAGAAATCTTGGATATTTGATTGAGCGATCGCTTCCGTCAGATTATGTGTGACTTCTCCCGTCACATTGGCTGCTTGTTCTGGAGTCAAGGCGCGAGTATTGGTGAGGATAAAAAATATGGGTGATTCATCCTGTAACCCTAGTTTCAGGGTTTCTACATCCCACTTCGTTAGCAGTAGACAACTATGAACGGTTTGGGAACCTGTGGGATCATCATCTAATACAATAATTTTGGGTTTGGCGCTAGTCATATTTTTGGAATAATGATAGTAGTTTATGCCGAGATGATCAAAAAGTCTTTCTGGGCTTTGATTATTATCTGTTGTGATGAGTAAGCTTGAAAGAATTTCTCTACTGTTGATAATATTATAAGTAGTAGCAGAGTGGGCAAATATTACGCTCATTTACTCTGAATATGGACAACTCAAGATTTGCCCACCTGAGATTATGACTGTAGCAAACATTTTACAATTTGATCTGAGCATCTGGCTCCCACTAGCCAATAATTGAATCTTGACAGACTACTATTAGGAAAGATTTAGTAGTAGGGTAGGCAAAGAGCAAACTGATTTAAGTAGGTGAGCGTTAAAAAATCAAGCTATGTAACAAAATGTCAAACTAGCCCACAGCTTAAGACCCCGCCCGGCGGGGTTTAAGAAATATCTGATTTCAGTCTATTACAACACTAAACATACATCGCTTTGATCGTGCCTACCTACTGGTCTGTCAAAATAGTTTTGAGGGGTAGCTAATTCCAAAAAGCATTACCCATCATTTCAAAGTTGACAGACCACTACTTACTCTGAATATGAATAATATGATGTCCGGTAAATCACCCATCATATAATTGGAGTGAATGTAGAAGTGGGGATGACAATGCCAAGACGAATCACAATCAAACCAGATTTGAGCATAGAAGATTTGGAAAGATTTTACCAACAAGCCAAAGAAGCAATCAAACGAACACACTATCAAATAATCTGGTTATGAGGCAAAGGATCCCGAACAGAAGAAGTAATGGAAGCCACAGGATACAGTCGTAGTTGGATATACGAGTTGGTTTGGGGTTACAACCGTAGCTGGCCTGAAACTCTGGGAGACCAACGGGCTTCTAATCAGGGAAGTAGTCAACCCCTTTGAGATGATATGCAGCAGACTCTACTTTGGCAGGCATTACAAGGACTCCCGACACAAGGAGGACAATGGAACGGTCGTCAAGTGGCCGACTGGATGGCTCAGTTAATTGGTCGCCCAGTCAGTCGTCAAAGAGGATGGGAATATCTCAAACAAATGGGTTTTCGATTCAGGGTTCCTCGACCACCTTCTAAAAATCTAGACAATCCTAGACACCTTCTCCTGCGGTGACTGAGAACGATTTTTCAACTCACCCGTCCCAATGTTTACTGGCAAAGAAGGTTGATGTTCCGCTCAAAGTAGTTGAGTTTAAGATCCCCTCTGGGGTTTTCATCCATTGGAAAAGTCGAGTGCACAGCACTCCACAATCAGTACTAAGATCCTCTGTTCTTAGCAAGCAAGTCCGATTTTAACACAGATTAACTGTGTGAAAACCTAGACATTTTGTAGATATTTGTCCAGGATAGTCTATAAAATTAGCCTTTAGTAACTAACAGTTACTTT
>JAJEAQ010000239.1 GCA_022822685.1 Trichodesmium sp. jk18x7bins.61 | reverse complement strand
AGTAGGTAGGCACGATAAAATCGATGTATGTTTAGTTTTGTAAAAGATTCTGAAATCAGGTATTTCTTAAACCCCGCCCGTAAGGGCGAGATATTAAGCTGTGGGCTAGTGTGAGATTTTGTTACATAGCTTGATTTTTTTAACGCTCACCTACTTACACTAAATGTATAATTTCGTAATTATTACTAACCTTTAATCTTCTAATTCATCACTCTTGATATGGCTAATATCCCATTCTTAGATTTAACACAACAGTATAAAATCATCAGCCCAGAATTAAATGCCAGAGTACTTGAAGTACTAGGCTCTGGTAGCTACATTGGAGGTTGTATGGTTGATGATTTTGAACAGCAATTTGCTGACTATATAGATGTATCTCATTGCATATCCTGTAACTCTGGCACAGATGCTCTGTTTTTGGCTTTACGATCCCTAAATATTGGTCCTGGTGATCGCGTGATTACTACTCCTTTCTCTTTTTTCGCTACTACCGAAGTTATTAGTGCCGTCGGAGCCACACCAGTTTTTATCGATATTGATTCCCAGACTTTTAACTTAGATATTGAACAACTCGAAGCAGCTATAACTGAAAAAACAAAGGCGATTATACCAGTACATTTATTCGGCCAACCTTTAGATATGACTCGGTTGATGACGATTGCTCGCCAGCATAATTTAATAGTTATAGAAGACTGTGCCCAAGCCACAGGAGCCGAATGGGAAGGTCAAAAAGTCGGAAGTATTGGTGATATGGGTTGTTTTAGTTTTTTTCCTACTAAAAATTTGGGAGCCTTCGGAGATGGAGGAGCTGTTACTACTAATAATCGGGCGATCGCTGAGCGAGTGCGAATACTCAAAAATCATGGACAATCTGCTAAATACCACTATGAACATATCGGTATTAATAGTCGTCTAGATACCATACAAGCTGCAATTCTTCAAATTAAATTACCCTATCTAGATAGTTGGAATCAGCAGCGTCGTGACTTAGCAGCTCGTTATCATCAATTTCTGAGCCGAATCACTGCTATAGTTCCTCCTCGAGAGTTGGCTGGAAGTAAATCTGTCTGGAATCAATACACAATTAGGCTTAAAAGTCAAGAAGTAGAAACCCAGGTAAAGTCTTGTTTTTCTAATTCTCTACGTGATTGGGTGAGTCTGCAGTTAAAGAACAAGGGCATCGGCTCCATGATTTACTACCCCACTCCTTTACATTTACAGTCTGTTTATAAGTCTTTAGCACATCCTCAATTGCCAGTGGTAGAACAAGTTTGCCATCAGGTTTTGTCTTTGCCGATGTTTCCTGAACTTTCCATTCTACAACAAGACCAAGTAATATCTGCTTTGAACGATTGTTTGCCAGTCTGTCAAGATTTAATTGCTGGGTAGTGGGAGTATCCTGCTGATGTGGGCGAGCCAGATGCTGGTCTGATCAACACTTCACCTATTAAATAGACAGATACCTCGAGCTATGAAATCTCTGACTTTAATATTTATTTAAAAAATTGTAGTTCTGTATATTTTACTTAATAAAAAGAAAAAAAAATTAATCTAAGTCAGCAGGGATCAAGTTTTCGATACCTTCTGAATTACTAAAAATTTGTCATGAGTAAATTAGAAAAAAGGCGCAAGGCACAAAACATAAAGGAAAAGGAAAAATGTCGTAAGGATTCAGGTATCTCAAACCCAGTTATAGAGAGACTTATGAAAACTACTGACTCAGCAATTTAACAGCTTCATTCTCAATAATAACGAAAACAAAGGCTTGTAGCAATCTAGAATTGAGAATAGGATGGGGTCGGCAATTGCCGGAAATGCTTATCCATCAAGATTTCTAGGCTTGTCCATAGGACATGAATCCTTACAAAATGTCAGATAAAAATACACCTAATAGCTTTAGGGTAATATCAATTTGATCAAATTAATGTTACCAATCATTGGGAGTGATTGAAATACTGGATATTAATATCTGTCTGACCGAAATCTACCCTAATTTTTCATATTGATACAGTCTCTAAAATAATTAATGTTTTTGACTTTTGACTTTTAACTTTTTTAAAATTCATTCTTTGTGGTGAAACGCCATTTTTTTTTTCACTTAATCCGATAAATAAAAAATATAAAATTAAAGAGGAAAATATTAAAAGTGGGGGAGAATAACTTTAGTTCAGCAAGACGTTACGATCCAGAAGCGATCGCTAACTATTACTGTCACCGTCTTTGGTTAGTCATCTGGAGATTTCTTGTTATAACTTTGTCTTTTGCTCATTTTCTCTTAGGAGTTTTGTGGGACAAATGGCAATACCACAAAGTTCAATATACCCCTCAACGAGCTACCCAACTAAGAAAAATACTCACTTGTTTAGGACCAACATTTATCAAGGTAGGTCAAGCCCTATCCACAAGACCTGATTTAGTTCGCAGAGACTTCCTAGAAGAATTAACCAAACTACAAGATCAACTACCACCTTTTGACAATGAAGTAGCCATCTCAATCATCGAAACTGAGTTAGGCCAAAAAATTAATGATGTATATAAGGAAATATCTCCCAGACCAGTTGCTGCGGCTAGTCTAGGCCAAGTTTATCAGGCACGTCTTTGGAGTGGGGAAAAGGTAGCAGTAAAAGTACAGCGACCAAATTTAATGCCCACTATAGCTCTCGATCTATTCTTAATGCGGTGGGCAGCTAGTTGGATGGCTCCCTGGTTGCCTCTGAATCTAGGCCACAATTTAGCTCTAATTGTAGATGAATTTGGCACAAAGCTGTTTGAAGAGATTGACTATATCAACGAAGGGCAGAACGCAGAAAAGTTTGCAACTTATTTTGCTGATGAGCCAAACGTGAAAGTACCATTAATATATTGGCGTTACACAACTACTCACGTTTTAACCTTAGAATGGATTGATGGCCTGAAGTTTATTGATACCGAAAAAGTTAGAGCAGCTGGTCTTGATACAGATACTTTGATTCTAGTAGGTGTAACTAACGGTTTACGTCAGTTACTAGAATTTGGCTTTTTTCATGCAGATCCTCATCCAGGTAACTTATTTGCATTAACAGACGGCCGGATGGCCTACATTGATTTTGGCATGATGGATCAACTGGAGCAGGATACTAAAGAAACTTTAGTTGATTCAGTAATTCATTTGATTAATAAGGATTATGAGCAGGTAACTCAGGATTTTGTCAAATTAGGTTTTTTAGCACCAGATGCCGATATTAAATCAATCGTACCAGCTCTAGAAAAGGTACTAGGAAATATTATGGGTGAAAGTGTTAAAGATTTTAATTTTAAGACAATTACAGATCAATTCTCAGAGTTGATGTTTAACTACCCTTTCCGAGTACCTGCAAAGTTGGCCCTGATTATTCGTTCTCTAGTCACAGAAGAAGGTTTAGCTCTGTCACTAAATCCAAATTTCAAAATTGTAGAAGTAGCTTATCCTTATGTAGCACACAGGTTATTAAAAGGTGAGTCCCCTGCTTTACGTCGCCGTTTGATTGAAGTATTGTTTAAAAATGGAAAATTCCAGTGGCAAAGGCTAGAAAATATGATTTTGATCGCTCGTATAGACCAAAAAATTGATCTATTACCAACTGCTCAACTAGGTTTACAATATCTCTTGAGCGAAGAAGGAGAATTTCTCCGAAAACAATTGATACTAGCAATGGTAGAAGGCGATCGGATTCACACAGAAGAAGTAAGTCGTCTGTGGAGTTTGGTTCAAGATGACCTCCAACCCAGTCGTTTACTTAATATGGCCTTAGGAGCTTTAGCTGAGTTTTCTACAGAAAAAGCTGCTACAATTATACCTTCTGTAGTGACAAGAACTAATTCTCAAGCATCAAATTAATTAGTTTATTTATTAATATTGCTGAATTACAGGTAAAAATTGATCGATTACTCATTGATTATAATAAAGTAGGATTTTAATTAAAAAACTAAACTATTTTTTTGACAAACAATTCTGTAATTCAGTAGTACAATTTTTGGCCAGAAAAAATGATTATAAATTTAAGGAAAGACTTGTGTACAATCAACCTCAACCACCCTATTTTTTAATCGCAGTTGGTTTGTTGATGAGTTTATCTTCAGGAGTAGTATTTGCCAAATTAATCAAGCAACTCGTTCAAGATTGGTCAAAGATCTCCTCTACATGTAATATAGCTAATATCAGAGGATTGACATTACAACTTCCCTACTTAGGTATTGCTAGTGGTGCATTAATTTTTTTATCGTCAAGCTTGCAATTATTTGGATTGACTACCTTAGTTGCCTATTATATTTGCTTACCCTTAACAGTAGGTACAGGATTAGTTGTCTGGATTCAACTTAGTAGAATTTTGGATAAAATGGAACAAGGTGTGAAAGAAGAGAGTTAAATTTTTTCAATTTTAACTCGCCCAGCCAAAAAAACAAGCCCCCTCCCAATCAAATCGCCTCAGAATCACAGCCCCAGATACACATCAAGTACTTAACAGACATGATCGTAGAACCCACCCCAAACAACCAAACAACCAACACACAA
>JAJEAQ010000128.1 GCA_022822685.1 Trichodesmium sp. jk18x7bins.61 | reverse complement strand
TAGGGATTCACGTCTTCCTTAACGGGTGGGACTTTCACCCACATTCTTAACTCAGTTATCCGCCCCGTATGGGTTACGGGGGCTGGACTCTAGCCATAACCTTTAGTAACTAAAGGTTCCTGCTAGAAACGAACCGCACTTGTAGTTGCTCTATACCAGGCTATGGCTTTAACTAAGGCGCCACATCCCAACTACAAACCAAAATTTTTTGATCATCTTTGATTTAACGAGAGAGCATCAATCTAGGAAAGTTGGGCATTATTTGTCAATAGTCTTTGAGAAACTGCTGGCCTGGTAGCTCAGAGACTGGTTCATTTCTACAATTAACTTCAATTTTACTAAATCTTTATATATTAGTGATCGCTGCCAATCTTTTGTAAGTCTTGCTCCCAGCTCAATCCAACTTTTTCCAGCTGTATTTAGCCGTATTTATCCGGTTTTATATGCTCAAGATTCTGTGAAGTAGGCGTAAATCTATAGACAAACTTATGAGAGATTTGGCATCTTAATTAGTGATGAAACATCCGCTATCACTTCTTTATTCAAGAAGCAAAAGCCAATACTAGAGAGAATTTAGTCAATCTAAATTAAGTCCCATGACAAGTGGACTTGGTATAACTCTCTTCTGTTAGTCGCTGAAGTACAGGAGTTTCCAAACTTTCAAATGTTTTGATTTTTCAACCCTTAATGAGGATAAGTACTGAGATGAAAACTGTAAAAAAATTACTTTTAACCGCCCTGGGAACTGCTATTGTTGCATTGTCTACAGGAAAAGCCGAAGCTACTACAGTCACACTGAAGGCCGAAGGATTTGATTCAATGCTTAATAGTTTCTTTGGTCAAAACGATTTTTTTGAGCTTTCCTTTGTTGACAGTCCTGATGATGTATTCATTGACAAGTTTACTCTGGATTTATCCCGAGAGCCAGATGCTTTCTTTGACTTTGGTGGTGGATTCTTTTCTCAAGGAAGCTTTGGAACTCCACCTCAGCTTGGTAGTAATAGTGATATTTCTGCTGCTGAGATTACCAATGTATCTCTTACCAATAATAAACAGACATTCACTGTTAATTTTGCAGATGCTGCATTTGGTGTAGGCGAGACATTAGAGTTTGGAGTTGATACAGACTTAGTTGGTCCAATGACTGGATTTTGGGGGTTCATCGATCCGGGCGGTGCATTTGGCCTTGCAGATATTATGTTCTCTGTAGAGTTATAGCAAGTCGCTCTCGCCTATTTACAGTCAAAGTACTCTAAAGCAATTAGAATCAAGCACCTATTTAAAATTTGTAAATACACCAGCGCGAAATGCTATAAGTGATGGTAGATATGGTACAGGAACTTTTGAGTTTCAGAGCATCACCACATCATTAGCAACTGCAAATATTCCTGACTACCAACCTGAGCCTGCTACAATTTTAGGTTGATTTGCCCAGGGTAGTTTCAGTGCTTTTTGTCTGAAGCGATCGCTTCAGACAAATTTTTCTCAAACACAAATTACCTATGAGAAAGGTAAAAATTAGCTTGAGATTGCTTTGCTTTCGTTTGCTGTTCATTTGGCTTGATCCCTATGAAAAAAAGAGAGCGATCGCTCTCTTTGTTAAACCTGATTATTGAGACGCCGCATCCCAACTACGAGCAAATATTTTTTTGAGAAGTAATTCAGTAGACATAATAGACCTCTCCAATAGACATCTCCAAAAAAGATGCTGAAACCCTTGCCCTACCGTAGCAAAAACTTAATTTATGGAGATGTCTAATAATTAACCTGAGAGTCTGATACTGCTATAGCTAAAGCCTAATTTACGGAGATGTCTAATATTCTATCTGGGTAGCATCTACTATTTTTTGACAGTTTCACCCCTCGAATAGAATAATCTAATAATTCTACTGGATGCATTAAAGTCATTTTCTTTCCTTGTGACTCTAAATGCTTTTTAATTTGCAAGGAACATCCGGGATTAGCAGAAGCAATTAATTCTGCGCCTGTCTTCAATAAATTCTCTACTTTTTGCTCCCCTAATTCATCAGCAACTTCTGGTTGCAACATATTATAAACTCCAGCACTACCACAACACAAAGCTGTATCTATAGGTTCCCGTAACTTCACTCCCGGAATTTTTTCTAATAGTTGTCGAGGCTGCAAACTAATTTTTTGCCCATGTAATAAATGGCAAGCATCTTGATAAACTATAGTCAATTCTTCATCCTCAGTTAAGGGAGAAAGTTGGGCTGTTAATCCTACATTTCCTAAGAACTCTTGCACATCTTTAACTTGACTAGCAAATTCTTTCGCCAGTTGGGAATATTCCGGGTCATCTTGAAGAATATTACCGTATTCTTTGAGGGTATGACCACAACCTGCAGCATTAATAATCACTGCATCAACCCCAGTATTTGCAAAGCTATCTATCATTTGTTTTGCTAAAGCATGAGCTTGTTTTGTTTGCCCTTGATGTTCTGGTAAAGCAGCACAACAACCTTGACTTTTAGGAATCACAACTTCACAACCATTCGCAGTTAAAACTTGAATTGTTGCCATATTAACTGGGGAGAAAAATATTCTTTGTACGCAACCTAAAATTAAACCAACTCGATAACGTTTTTCTCCTTGGGCAGGAATCACAGTAGGATAATTATCCTGAAAAGAATCAGGAGTAATTTTTGGTAGAATGGATTCCATTGCTGCTAATCTGGGGGATATTTTTGCCAGTAATCCAGTTCCACGAATCAGCTTCTGAAATCCTAATTTTTGATAAGCCAATAAGGGGATAAGTAATGGTCGTAATCTGTTGGGATAGGGAAAGAGATTAAAGATGAGATTACGAATGAATTTATCAGGTAGCGATCGCTTGATATTTCTCTCTACTTGCGGGCGAGTCGCAGCGATTAATTTGTCATATTTAACTCCCGATGGGCAAGTAGTTACACAAGCCAGACAACCTAAACAAGTATCAAAATGTTGAGAGATGGTTTGATTGAGAGGTGCAACTCCATCATTAATGGCATCCATTAAATAAATCCTGCCTCTAGGAGAATCCATTTCTTTCCCAATTACCCTATAACTAGGACAAGTTGACAAACAAAATCCACAATGGACGCAAGCATCAATTAATTCTGGTGATGGCGGTTTCTGAGAGTCAAAATTAGGGTTTTCTGCTAAAGAGTTTAAATGTGGATTTTGTTGTAAAAAATTGCTATCTTTTGCAGGGATTAAATCTTTGGTCTGCATATTATTATTTTTGTCAATTTTCAAAACCAATAGGTGTATTGGCAAGAAAGAGTCAGCACTTTGAGCCCTATTGGCTCTTGACTGCTGACTCTTTCTACTGAGGGCTGGTAATTTATTTCTGGGAAGTTTCTAGGTTGATAAACTGCTCCAGACTATTAACTAAGGTGGGTGGCCAACGACGAACATTAGTAACCCAATCAAGGTCTTGATATCGAGGGTCTAATCCTACAGCAGCTACCCAGTTACTCTCTGCTTCTCCTTGTTGGCCTTGTTCCCAGAGAGCAGCAGTTAAAGCAGCCCGTATATCAGCAAAGTTAGGATATTTACGGACAAGGCTTTTTATAGTGTCAACTGCTTCCTTGGTTTGTCCAGTTTGGTAAAGAGCTAAAGAATAGTTAGCACGGGCAAAAGCATATTTAGGAGCTAGTTCATAACCTTTTTTGTAGTCTCTGAGAGCTTTTTCCCATTCTCCCAATCCAGCTTCAGCATTACCTCTGTTATTATAGGCCACTGGATCTTGGGGATTCAATTCTATAGCTTGATTATAATCGGCGATCGCCTCTGACCATTTTTTTAACCTTTCATAAGCAATTCCACGATGTAGATAAGCATCGGGAGCTAATGGTACAAGCTCTATAGCCTTTTTATAATCATAAATTGCTTCTTCTACTTTATTTTGGCTCAGTTTAATATTACCCCTGTTGCTCCAAATTGCTGGATTATCAGGATATTTTTCCAGGATTTGAGTCCATAGTTGTTCAGCATTGTCAAAATCACCGTTATTACTAGCATTCAATGCTTGATTAAACAGAGCGTCTAATTCTTCGAGCTGAGTAGGTGTGATATTCTGTGATGGAGTAGCAGCAATTACAGTTAATGGGCTGCTCAACCAAGAAATGGTTAACAAAAGAAATATTATGAAAATTTTCCGAATATAGTGCCACATATTGCTCGCCTGTTATACTAATTTGAAAAAAGAATGTTACAAATGAGTGCTTGGAAGTCTATCCCAGTTGGGGTTTTGCTATAGCAGTGATTCTTCAAATTGGTATTTTGCATTAATTGGTGTACGAGTTGCCTCATACCAATTTAACCTTTGAGCCTACCTGTAGTTGTAGTGTGTATCCGAAAAATAGCGCAGGCTCTCATCCCGACGCTCCCCAGGCGGGAGAGCGCTTATCTTCCCGCCAGTTTGTTAAGGTAGGGTGAAACGAGGCCAGAGCCAGTTAGCCAAATCTCGTCATCAGAGTGATAGTAAAGAAACCCCACCCACCTACATGGTGGTATAGTTATCTCAAATCAGGTTTTTTGCCTTAGCTTGAATCAGTAAATCTGAGTCATTAACAACTAAATTACCTGCTTGTAAATCACCTAATTGCTTTAACGCCAACAAACAAGCATATTTCAAGTCAAAAATTCTTGTATTGCTAATAGTTTCTCTCAGTAAAGGAATCACTCTCTCATCTCCTAAATTAGCTAGAGCCAACCCAGCAGCCCCACGAGATTTCAGAAATTGAGGGGCTTGATTTTGGAGCGCCTCAACCAAAAGCTCATACCCATCAAAATATTTAAGCCCACCTAAAAGTTTAACTACATGATAGTGAGCACCATAATCATTATGAGCGCTTTCTGCAAAGGTAGCCATTAATGCTGCACCTGCAATTTCTGGATCAACTTCTAAAATAGTTTTACTGCCTAAATAACATCTACCAAAATCTGTGTTATATAATTCTCTAATGGCAAATTCTAAGGTAGGAGTTTGGTCATATTCATGGACTAATTCTAAGTCGTTAGGATGGTCGCGAATGACTAAATCTAAATAGGTTTCTATTTGCTCAAAGTTAATCTCTCCCTTGGGTATACCTGTTTCTGCTAATAGTCGAATTCCTCGGAGACGAAAAACCATTGAAACTGGACATATAGCAATATGAGGAATCGAGTCATAATATTTGGCATCAATTAAGTCTTGAATACAACCTCGCCTAGCATTAATATTAGAGTGCTGTAAAAATTCGACTACTTTTGGCATTTGGGAATAATCCCCTGTTAAACGAGAAACAGCTGTGATCGCTGCACTAACAGTAGGTTCATTAGCTGATTCTATAAACTTTTGAATTTTAGTTATTGCAGGTTTATAGTTAAATTTGGCTAATACTTGAATAATCAAACGATAACTTTGACCTGGTTTTTCTAGTAACTGAGCTATCTCTGCGAAAATTGTTTCATCTTGATTGCCAATTTCACCGATTGCCCAGACAGCATTTTCCACAGTGTAACAGTCTTCGTCGCTTAAGCAAGCTTGAATTGTTGGTAATGCTGAGACAGCATGCAAACGTCCTAATGTTTCGATCGCTTTACGTCTGGCAATTTTATGTTCTCAAACTGAATTGGTATCTTGTATAGTTTTAATTAAAGCATTGACTGACCGTTCCCTGGGAAAGTTAACTAAATGGCTAGCTGCAACATAACGGTCTGATTTATCTTCTAGTTCTTCTAGAGGCTTTTCTAACAAAGCAATTGCTTTTTCTTCAGTTAATCCGGGGAATAGATTAAAAAACGCTGCTCCATTTGCTTACTTAATGATACTGTTGCGCTATAGTTTTAACTTACTATATTAGTGTTGCTTGGGTAACTCCTAGCTGAAATATTTGATCATCGAGAGATGCTATAATTCCTCTTAATTTTGACTTTCAATTATGGTGAAGTCTAAGGTTTCAGGAGCAGGCATCGAGTAAATAATCTAGAGCAGCCCAAAATTCAGCTAAAGCCTGGGGAGACATATCTCTCGGAACACTGGCGCGATCGCGTATATATTGAAGTGCGCTGGCATAAGGTGCTGTAGGCAAATTAAAAGCGCGGTCAACTTCTCGTTTACCAGCAATACCCCAATCATCTAGAGGAGCGGTGCTACCAACAACCAAACAATAATTAATTAACCTCAGGTAATGATGGATATCACGGTAACATTTTTCAATCTTAACTTGAGAATCACACGCTCCTCCAGATTCTTCCTGGTGAGGGTACTTTTTCAACACCCAGTTGCCAGTTTCTCTCACCACAGTATTAATACTCTGAGCTAGCTTCTCTGCAACTTCTATACGAGCTTTAGTCCTTTCTAGACTGCCTTGAATCAACTCTAGATCGGAGTCCTTAGGGAAACGGCCTGCTATATCCGCAGCATTAATCACAGTTGAAATAAATGATTTAATCAGCTATTACGGCACTAAGTCTTACCTCAACCTTAAGGTATAGTAAGCCCGAAAGCCTTCCTCCATCAACTAAACAACGAAAACTTAATTCCTACTTTGAATAAATTTTGACTTCAAGCTTCCACTATTTTATTTCTCCTCCATATTTGTCAAGTAATCAATAACAAAAATTAACATTTAGCTGATTTCAGGAAAAAACAAAACACGGAAAATTATTAGTAGTATCTAAAGTATTTATAGTATTCCCCACTTCAATGTTAAGTTAATCAACATTATTATTGACTGTAGATCATAATTTATCGTCGATTTATAATCTTGCTATGTCTCCAGAAGAAACAGATATATTTCTAGCAGCAGCTAGAGCAGATGTTGTCCAAAAAGCCTTTGACCCTAATGACAGCGATCGCCTCCAACAAATGGTAGAGTGTCTAGGGGATTCGCGAGGGATGGTACGCTTAGGGTTTGCTGAGACCATCGGAAAAATTGGCCAACCTGCCTCCCCTTTTTTGACCCCAGCTCTCCTCAATCACTCCAATCCCGTTGTACAGCGAGCTAGTGCCAAAACCCTCACCCTGATTGCCGCTCCAGAAACAATTTCTCCCTTAGTCCATGCTCTTCTTAATGATGAAGATATGAAAGGGTCTGCGGTTGGGGATCTAGCTCAAATAGGGG
The DNA here is from genome assembly GCA_022822685.1 of Trichodesmium sp. jk18x7bins.61. GTDB lineage: Bacteria > Cyanobacteriota > Cyanobacteriia > Cyanobacteriales > Microcoleaceae > JAJEAQ01. The sequence goes on along the minus strand of JAJEAQ010000128.1, from coordinate 6,488 downwards.
AAGCATCTGCACCTGTTTTGTTAGAGATTTTAGCTTCACCAGAGCAACCAGAAAGTACTAAAGGTCATGCAGCTTGGGCTTTAGCATTTATTGGGGCGAAAGCTAAAGATTATTTATATCGGGAGATTAATTCGGAAGTAGTTGCTGTTAGGGCTGCTGTGGCAGGAGGCTTTCCAGGCTCTGTTAGCTGCCCTCGGTGATGGGTCTGAAGTGGTACGCACTGAAGCAGCAGCAGTCTTGGGAAATTTAGCTTACAGGCCAGCAGTTCCCCATTTGGTTGAGTTACTGAGTCATCCTACGAGTAGGGAAACCCGCAAGGCAGCAGCTCTTTCTCTGATGAAAATTCGTTCTGATGATGCTTTAGCTCCGTTACAAGCAGCATGGGAAAAAGAATTAGAAGAAAATGTGAAGCAGATTATTAAATTGGCCATTCCTCAACTAGAAAGAGTCGTTGTTAATTTAGAGTAATTATATGGAACGCACTAACCACGCATCAAAGATTATAGATGGAGTATGAAGTACCTGGCTTGAGCTGAAGCACGAGCGCGAGTCATAATAAATGCCGGCTCCCTTAACCCCAGGAAAATACAACCAACAAAAAACTTGATGATGGCTGTGTAAAAAAAAGTCGAGTCTCGAGCTATACGCTTTTAGCGTACGTACGGACGTTCCATGGAACGTCCCTATATCAAATTAATCGTCACTCCCCCTTACCCCAACGCCCATCAAAGATTATAGGTAGAGACCATTACGGGGGATTCTGTTCATCGATTTAGGGACAACTCTATTGTTAATGATGTGATGATTTTTGCGCGATCGCTAATTTTTATCTGCGCTAATCTCTGTCGAATTGGCCAATACTTGCTCCACTCTAATACCAAGCGTGAAAAAAGAATGTTACAAATGATTGCCTGGAAGTCTATCCCTATGAGGATTTTGCTATAGCAGTGATTATTCAAATTGGTATAATTGAAGTTTTACGTAAGTCTTGTTTAATATCTTTGCTCTTCTCGCTGGCTTTAATCCTCTGGTTGAAACACAGAGGGTGTCAACTTTGCTTAAACTTGAACATATCCAACCGAGATCAACCGCTAGTAGCTGTCTGCTTTACATAAGTATCAACCGATGAATCATTGGCCAATTTATTTAATACTTCCCGATCGCGATCGCGATCAATGGAAGCAATAGCATTAATGATCGCTACTGTCAAGCCCAAATCATCTGTTTCGTCAAGCACCTCAATCAAGCTATCTAAAGCAGGTAAACCAACCACCCCTAATGCCATTGCTTCAGCAATATGAAGAACGGGGTGGGAGTCATGTAACGCTGTTTTCAATCCATTAATCCCCTCTAGAGGGAAGGGAACATCAGAATAGTAGACAGCAACTTGAGCTAAGGCTTTAGCACAACTACCCCGAATCGTTGCATTGTCACTATTAAGCAATGAATTAACTAGAGATGGCACAGAATCTGTCCCGAACGCTCCCAATGTTTTAACTGCAGCCCGCCGATAGACTGTATCTGCTTCTGACAAAATTTCCATCAAGCGAGGAATAGTAGTTTCATCGCGAGTTTCGACTATTTCCCCCATGGCTCAATCACGCAAGTGAGGATTAGGGTGTTTCAGTTGCTCGAATACAGAGGATTGTGTCATGGTTTTGTGAGTAGTTTGATAATATATACATTTTCAGAAATTACAGTTTAGCACTCAATAGCCTCAAAGTATTTATAGCAGTTTTCATGCTACTGTAATTCCATAGACCAAATTCTCACTAATCTCAGTCAGATGATTGTAATATAAGGTCACATTAATTGAACATAATGTGAAATTCCATGCAACGTCTCTGCCTGTTCAGATAAACTAAGGTTTGTTATGGTTGTTCAGTCAGACATAATATCATGTCCGGTTGAATACCTACACTTTGGTAAAAGGAAGGCAGAGGGCAAAAGGCAGTGGGAACTGAAGGGAAGAAAAGGTTAGAAGGGAAAAGGTTTTTTATCACTAATTATCCGGACATGGCATAATATAACGAGGCTAGATGAAATTGGTAATTAAAGATACTTATCCTCAAATGATCAATACTAGCTAGAACCTGACTACTGACTCCTTTTACCTAATGCTGAAAAAATTCCTGTTTAACTATTGTGGTCTGCCTAAAGTAGAAATGTATATAACTGCCTCATCTACAGGAATACCTAAGACTTCATTGACATGATCATCAAAGAAACCACCAATACCACTAACACCTAAACCAAGATAAATAGCTCCTAAATTCAGTCTTTGCCCAAGATGACCAGCATCTGCATGAAGGTAACGGTAAACCCGATCGCCATATTTTGCTACAGCGTTTTTGAGATCGGCGGTATGAAACAATACAACTGCAGCATCTCTGCCTAATTCTTGCCCTAAACACAGAAAATGTAACTCTTTTCGGAAATTTTTAAACCTAATTTGTCGCAGTTCCTGAGCCATTGGAGCATAGTAATAACAACCCTCTTCTAATCCATCTACTCCAGAAACAGCAAGAAAAGTCTCGATCAAACTGAGGTCAAAATAATCAGGGTTACGATCTAATCCTTGATTAATGTAATGGTGGGATTGATAAGTAAAATCTAATACAGCTAATACTTCCTTTAATGAAATGGGTTCCCCAGTATAGGCACGAGTAGAACGTCGTTTGAGGATTGTATTTCTGAGAGCTTCTAAGTATTGGCCCCATGAGAGAGAAGGAGTGACAGTGGAAACTTTTGTACAAAATGGGAAGTTATATTTGTCTTCGGAGTGTTCTGAAGTTTCTTTTGTTTTCCAAGCAGGTACTTTTGGGGAATTTGAGTTGATGTGAGTGGATTGATGTAAATATTTGAGTAGCTCACCATCTGGAATGACAGGATAGTCTATTTGAGTGGCAGAAGGTAGAGCAGTTTCCCAGTGAGGCAGATTTTGTTCAATATCTAGTAAATCTGCTAGGGCAACAATGGCGATCGCTTGTTCTTCTTGGGTATCTAGATATAGCATCTGATTGATTGCTTCATCAGTAAAACCGCCAATTAGGTGCGGTCTATAGTTATTGAAAGCGGAGGCTAATTCAATGTTACCTAGTAAGTGACCTGTATCTAAAAATATTCGTCTATATGCTCGATCTTCATAACGCCAAGCAGAGCGGTAGAAAATAGCAGTTATAGCGATCGCTAATTTTGTATTTTCTAAGACTGGATGCCAAAAACAAGCATTTTGCAATTCTGACCAGACTCTATTGTCCCAAAATCTGAGTAAGGAATGACTTTGGGCCTGATAGTTATAGAGACCAGGGGGTAATAGAGATGTGCCACGGGAAATTAAATAAACCTCTGCTGGATACAAACCCCCAGCAGAAGGAGCAGCTCTTAAGTAATGATTTCCCATGATTGTTGATATCCTACCAGTTAAGCCATAGCTACATAAAAATAATTTGGACAACCGCTCTCCTGCTTCAAAATCTTTTTCTTGATTAGTTTCTTCTTCCAGGTAGGGTTTGAGGTCAATATTTTGCCCTAGTTTATATTCTTTGAATTGTATTGGTTGCCTTTCCCAGTCTAGCCGGCGATTTTTGCTCCCTACTGTTTCCGGGTCGTATTTTGTCCGCTCATGGTAATGTTGAGCGATAGATTGTTTAACTTCTGGCATATTTTGATTTGGAAATTATCCTATAGTTATGATTTTGACATTTATGAATGAAAATTTTACAAATCGTAAAAAAGGATTAGAATTGCAGTAATTTCTATCAGGCCATCTTCATATATTTCCTCCAACAAAATCTGGGTATTTTACTCATTACTTGTAATATAAACGATAATTATCAACTGCTAACGAGTAGCTCTAAAAATATTAAGATGGAGAAGATGAGCGCAGAGGAACTACTAGCAAGAACTGCTGATGGTCAAAGAAAATTTGTAGGAATTGATTTGAGTAGTATTGAGTTGTTTGAAGCTGATTTAGAAGGAATAAATTTAGAAAGTTGTAATTTAACAAAAGCTTATATACCTTATGCAAATTTGAATCAAGCCAATCTCAAAGGATGTAATTTAGTAGAGGTAAATATGGGAGATATTCAACTTTATCAAGCTGACTTATCTGATACAAATATTACTCAGGGGGATCTATCAAGAGCTAATTTGCGTAATGCTAATCTTCGTGGTGCAAATTTGTTTAGAGTAAATTTACTAGGAGCTAACTTATATAATGCAGATCTCAGAGATACAGATTTAAGATCTGGAGATATGAAGGGAGCTAATCTAGAGAGAGCCAAATTAGATTATGCAAAATTAGGGTGGTGCAATTTGTTTCGAGCTCAAAAAGTAGATTTGTCAATGGCAGAACATGACCATACAACTATTAGCCCTGATGGATATTGATCGTTTAACACCCTACTGCAGGGGAGCAAGAGGCAAGAGGCAAGAGGCAAAAGTACTGCTAGAAGAGGGTTTAAGTCTCCCACTAGATTTTTGAAAGCGCGTGGTGCGCCTCAAGTGGTGGGTAAAATTCATAACCATACCCCCTCGCTCTTGTCCGTTACCCTTAAGGTGCGGACAGCCCCAACCTCAAATAGCGCTCAGTCAAAAGTAGGATGGTAAAATTTTGATAGGATGGGAATTGTAGTAGGAAAAACAACACATAGTTGTTGACAGGAGACGCAAAAATATGGCTAAAATGTACTATGACTCCGATGCTAACCAGGACATCTTAAACAAGAAAACTATTGCAGTCATTGGCTATGGTTCCCAAGGCCATGCTCATGCCCTCAACTTGAAAGATAGTGGGTGTAAAGTGATCGTTGGACTCTATTCAGGTAGTAACTCTGCTACTAAAGCAAAAGCAGCAGGTTTAGATGTTTACCCAGTAGACGAAGCTGCTAAAACAGCAGACCTAATTATGATTCTACTGCCAGATGAAGTGCAGAAAAGTGTATATAAAAATGAAATAGAACCTCATCTGACAGAAGGAAAAATCCTAGCCTTTGCCCATGGTTTTAATATTCATTTTGGCCTAATTGTTCCCCCATCAAATGTTGATGTGGTAATGGTTGCACCAAAAGGGGCTGGACATTTAGTTAGACGCACCTACGAACAAGGAGAGGGAGTACCTTGTCTGTTTGCAATATTCCAAGATGCTTCTGGTCAAGCTCGCGATCGCGCCATGGCTTATGCTAAAGGTATCGGAGGTACCCGCGCCGGTATCCTAGAAACGACCTTCAGAGAAGAAACTGAAACTGACCTATTTGGCGAACAAGTTGTTCTTTGTGGTGGTCTTAGTGCATTAATCAAAGCTGGGTTTGAGACTCTAGTAGAAGCAGGTTATCAACCAGAATTAGCTTACTTTGAATGTCTCCATGAAGTCAAACTGATAGTCGATCTCGTTGTTGAGGGGGGGTTGGCAAATATGCGTCATAGCATCTCTAATACTGCTGAGTTTGGTGATTACAGTCGAGGACCACGCATAGTTAACGATCAAACCCGTGCTGAGATGCGAAAAATCTTAAGTGAAATTCAATCTGGTCAGTTTGCCCGCGAATTTGTCATGGAAAACCAAACAGGAAAACCTGTCTTCAATGCTATGCGTCGCCAAGAAGCGGAACACTCTATCGAAGCAGTAGGCAAAGATTTACGCGCCATGTTTAGCTGGCTGAAAAAGCGCTAGAAATGTTTTGAGCTAAAGGGAAGAGAACTACACATAACCTGAGATTTTCCTCCTCCCTTATGGTCTTGTTACAAGGTTTGTCAGTTTAGTAGATTACATAATGTCGGGTCAGGTGGCCTCCCCCAGTCGGAGCTTTCTTATGTAGCTTTAGCTAAAACGCTTTTAGCTAAAACATGTAGCTTTAGCTAAACATGTGGCGAGGTGGCTCAACAAGAATTGCTTCTCTCCCCTCCCCTTTGAACGGAACGTGACAGTTTCCCATCATTCCGCTCCAGCCTCACAAACAGCCTTTTAACTTGGTTTTTAGAATGAACCTGTTGCCTCCTCTTGAGGAGCTTTCTTAGGTCGCGCGACAGGCGACCTGAATGGGATGCCGTCTTTTGGCCCTACTCCAGAGGTACTGAAACACCCGATGTTGGATGTAACTAAAGGTTTCTTTGCTAACGGTTCCTCTGTAGTAGTTAGCAAAACCGCGGAGAAGGGGATTTAGTTTTTGGATTATTCCTGATTGTTCTCTTGTTTTGTTTTCTGATAGAGTTTCCCCTATCTTTTTGCCAAACTTTAAGACTTTTTCTTTTTGAGGTTTAATTAGCAATTTGCCATTGTAATGACGCAAATTAAACCCTAGGAAGTCAAATCCTTCACTGATATGAACTATCCTGGTCTTCTCCTCACTTATTTCAAGTCCTCTTTCTGACAGCCATTGCTTAATCTGAGTAAGTACTTGTTCTAATGATTCCTTGTCTCTGGCTGTGATTACGAAAGGGAAGGGACTCCCTCGGTCGGCCAGGGAAGGGACTCCAGAGGGAGCCAG
>JAJEAQ010000384.1 GCA_022822685.1 Trichodesmium sp. jk18x7bins.61 | reverse complement strand
CCTCGCTTTGCAGCTTCACCCACATTCTTAACTCAGTTATCCGCTCTATATGGGTTATAGAGGCTGGATTCTAGCCATACATTCCTAGTTGCTAGGAGTTCCTGCTAGAAACGAATCGCACTATTTCCTCAATGGTTAAATAATCTAATTCAGAACACAGACGACCTAATACTTTTTCGACTGGATTTTTTCTCATACTTTGAGTGGGGCTGATAATTTGATGGAGCGATCGCTCGGCTTCCCTCAGACAATATTGAATCGAACGGGGAAGTTCTGGGTCTAATATTAAAAATTCTACTATTCCATTGGGGGTAATTCGATGTTGCTGACGTTTCCGATACATTTCATAAGCACTTGCGGACTTCAACAATGCCATCCATTGTACTTCATTAGATGAAGTTCCTATATCTTGAACTGAAGGTAAAAGAATATAGTATTTAACATCAAAAATACGACTAGTTTTATCAGCTCGTTCCAAAAATCTCCCCATTCTACCAAAGTGCCATACTCCATTATGACTCATTGTCGAATCCATGCTCCCCGAAAATAGATGCCCACCCATTTTTACCTGCTCAAAAATTCTGGTAACTGAGTAGTTTTTTGAACCACTATTAGCAACATCTTTTACCACTAAATAAAATGAGTTAACTTGCTGCCACATTTCTGAAGAAATAATTTCTCGAATAGAACGAACATTTTATCGAGCCAGGCGCAGACAGGAAATAATAGAGTTAGGATAATCTCAGTCAAAAGTGATAAATTTAATTACATTTGCTTCTGTTACTTCACCATAACATTCTTGAAACAAAGATAAGTCTCCTGTGGTAATAACTATCGGCTGCCATTGTTGAAGTACACTAGGAGAATCTAACAGCAGATAGAAATTAACATCAACCAATCGAGCAATATTTTCCGCCCGTTCAATATAACGATTTAGCCAGTAAATTGAATCTGCAACACGACTTAGCATAGTTGATTTTAAGTAATTTTCTCGGCTTTTGGAGCAAGAGCAAAGAGTCAGGAGCTAGAAGCTATAAAAATCCTGATTCTCTAGTCTGCTGCTAACTCTCAACTAGATAAAACCCAAGTATCTTTACTACCTCCCCCAAGGGAAGAGTTAACTACTAAAGAGCCTTTTTTTATTGCCACTCTAGTCAGGCTACCTGGATGAACATAAATTTCTTTATCGTATAAAATATAAGGTCGTAAATCAACATGACATCCTTCAAAGTTATTGTCGATTATAGTTGGAACTCTGGATCAAGATAGAGTTGGTTGAGCAATATAGTTGCGGGGATGAGCTTTAATTTTTTCAGCAAATTATAACCTTTGTTCTGCAGTGGATTGAGTGCCGATTAACGCTCCATAACCACCTGCTTCATTGGCAGATTTAACAACAAGTTGCTCCTGATTTGCTAATACATGAACTAACTGTTTCTGCTCCAAACATAAATAGGTAGGAACATTAGGTAAAATTTGCCCTTCATCCAGATAATAACTAATCATTTGAGGTACGTAAGCATAGATAATTTTATCATCCGCTACACCAGCTCCCAAAGCATTAGCAAGAGCAACATGACCATTACGATAAACATCCATTAATCCGGGTACTCCTAACAGAGATTGAGGATTAAATGCTAAAGGAGCAATAAAATTATCATCAATACGTCTGTAAATCACATCAACTCGCTGCAAACCTTTAGTAGTTCGCATTTGTACATACCCATCATCCACTACTAAATCTCTACCTTCAACCAATTCTATTCCCATTTGTTGGGCTAAAAATGAATGTTCAAAATAGGCATAATTGTAAATACCAGGAGTCAAAACAACAACGGTGAGATGCTGTAAATAAGGGGGAGTTAAATTCAATAGAGCTTCTAATAAGTAACTTGGATAATTATCAACAGCTCTAATTCCTGAAGCAGGCAAAATTTGCGGAAACGTACTTTTCATTACCAGTCGATTCTCTAATACATAAGAAACACCAGAATGGCAACGTAAATTATATTCTAAAACATACCATTTACCATCTTTATCTATAACTAAATCTGTACCTGTAATATGACACCAAATTTATTGTGGTGGCTTTAACCAAATACAAGATTTAAGAAAGCCAGAGGCAGAATTAATTAACTATACAGAAACTATGCCATCTTTGATGATTTTTTGTTCCCCATAGATATCTGCAATAAATAAATTTAGATCATGAATTATTTGCTTTAAACCTGTCTCTAAAAAATTTAATTCAGCAGCATAAATTATCCGTGGCACGACATCGAAGGGGAAAACGCGTTCTGTGCCTTAACTATCACTATAAACATTAAAAGTAGCTCCCAATTTCATCATTGCGACTTGTGCAGCTTCCTGTCGCGTCAATAGTTCTCCTGTGGAGAAGGAATTAATTTTTTCTATCAATAATTTAGCTTCTGGACGAGGTTGATTTTTACTGATGAATAGTTCATCGTAGAATTCCTCCGGAGCATAAGAATCAAATCGCACTTTTTTTCTTGATAATATATGAACTACTTGAGGCTGATTAAACTTAACTAGCTTTGCTTGAAGAATAACTCAAGAGAAATAAAAGTAAGGTCATAATATTTAAATCTTCCTTTTTTTACTTCTGCGGTATATATCAAGTTTAACCTTCCTAATTAGAACAAAATTTCATAAAATTGTAATTATACATACAATTATACATACAATAAAGTTGAAAAAATTCTCTCTAAAAATTATGGCTGACAAATGCGAGCTTAGTAATAGCCAAGAAGTTTACATCGAAAATCAGGGATTACAAACTTTGGTAACTCTTGCTAGTAGCAGCTCTAGTCAACAACAACAGGCAAGTGCAGGTTTTCAAACAGGTAAATGGACTGTGCCACCAACTTTGTATAAAACTGCTAGTAAGATAGTTGTGCGGATAGAGTCGGAACAGGGACAATTTTTTTGTCCAATTGCAAGGAAGTGGGGTAAGTACTATGAGTGAGACACCTACTTTAAGTGATGCTGAAATTTTATCGCTTCAGAAAATAGAGGCAGCCCCTAGACAAAGTATGCCACCAATGAAACCAATGAAACCAATGAAACTGATGCAACCGATGCAACCGATGCAACCGATGAAAATGGGTGATATGGAAATGAGTATGAATCCAATGCAAATGCGGATGGGTAATATGTCAATGGCAATGGGTTCAACTTCTTCTACAACTTCTGGAAAAAGTTTTTGTCCTCAATGTGGTGTTACTGTGCAACCTAGCGATCGCTTTTGTTCTAGTTGTGTTCATCAGTTGTAATTTCTTTCAGACAAAATATTAAAATTACTGTCAGCTTTGTTTTAATTACCCTCAAGTAGATGTAACAAAAAAAATCTGTAGGGGGAAATTTTTTATCAGGATAAAATCCTAAATATTCAATACTTATAACTAAATTTCCCCCATACAAAAAATAGATAAACTTTTTCCTATAATAAATATAGGAGGATTTTAATTAAGGAAAATAATTGGAAAAATACAGGATGAAAATCGATACTGATATAATGACTCACTATTTGCACAGAATGCGAAGTCTACCAGGATGGGTTTCTCTAAATGAAGTTGCAACATCCTTGAATATGGATAGAGCTACGTCCAGGCACTACACAAAAACAGCAGAAGAATGGGAATTAATTGAGGGTCAACAGTTAGAAAATCAGCCTACTCAAATTCAAGCAACTCAGAAGCTAATAGAATTAGAACCAGGGGAAGTCAGAAAAATTGTTCAGGGAAATTGTCAATAATTTTAAGTTATAAAAATTTATTTGTCAAAAATAAATAAATGCTGGAAAGATTGAGAGGATGTTAAATCTAATAAATTCAGAACAAAAGCGAAAAATATTTATTCAAATTGCTCGGCGCAGATGTAAAACTGGTAGTGGTAGTAGTTTAGAGTTTTTAAATCGAAGAACTTGGAATCATCCGGTGACTAACATTAATTCTCTGATTAAAAAGACTCTTTTTGTGGTAGTGGGAGGGATTGCAACTCGTCTTTATATGCCAGAAAGGATGACAGACGATATTGATATTTTAATAATGGCTGAAAATAATGTCACCCTCTATCAGGAACTAGAACAAAAAGGTAGTAAAAAAGTTTGGGTTCTCAGTATCGGAGGTAGCACTTGGCAGTTACCAGATGGCACTATTTTAGATGTTATAGAGTCAGGAAAGTTGTGGGTAAAAGAGGCGATTAAAAACAGTAATATTGCTCCAGATGGTTGATCGATCATTGGATTACCATATTTAGTTTTAATGAAATTAGAAGCGAGTCGCTCTCAAGATTTAACTGATGTGACTCGAATGTTGGGATGGGCGGATGAAAACACTTTGGATTCAGTTAGAAGAGTTATAAAAACTTATATGCCTAATGTTATGGAAGATTTAGAGAGTTTAATTGTTTTGGGAAAGTTAGAAATGGGTGAGTAAGTTATAATTATATTCTAGTGTCCCTAGGCGGAAGTCATGCCTGCAAAAAGCAAAAAGCAAAAGTATAATATTGGTAAGGCTTTGAGAATTTTGTTACTGATGGTTGATTTCCGCTGTGTTGTCATAGTTCTCTGGGAGTTATACCATTTTGAAAAATTAATGCTATATTTGGAAGCAGGGAAAAATAACGATGAAATAGACGAAGTTAGTAAATACTAGGCATTGACTCTAACTAATAATATGTGAGAAATAGAAAACCCAAATCAAGCCAAACTTTTGGTAATTGGTATTATAGTAGTAAGTTTTTTTGCTCAAGAAGAGCGTTTGTATTATTTGTGGAGATGTTCAGAGGCGCTCCGCTAGCCTTGAACCAGATATTCCCTTTTAGGAGAGCGCGGGATTTCCCAGCAATATATCAACCTCCTCCTTTTGGGTAACCCCACTATATGATCCGATTAGGCGATCGCTGGTGTGAGTCTAAAATCACCTAAAGGAGTGAAGTAAAGCATTTTGTCTCTACCTTATATTGAATACAGCGAAGAAAATAAATCAGACCAATCATTCATCTTCTGTACCGAAGACGGAAATAGGGATAAATCCTGAAGGAACGCGCCTCAATTCTTTACAAATTATAGGAGGCAAATCCCATGAAATTAACTTATCGTGGCACTACTTATGAATATACTCCCCTACTGTAGAAAGAATTCCTGGCGTTGCAACAGGCAAGTATCGCGGAGTAGATTTTCGGTTTCATAGCATTAAGACTTCACCTGTTATGCACCCCCCTTGTAACCTTACTTATCGTGGTGTGAAGTATAACAATCACTCTGCAACTGTTACTACTTCTCCTATTTCTGAAAAAGCTCGTGTATTAGCAATGGAGAGGGAACGCACATTTATTAAATACAGACAAGTGCATTGTTTAGTATGGTTTTGGGAAAAATAATTCTCAAGGAAAAGGGTATAAAAGAACGATTATTAGGTGCAATAATTATGGTGTTGCATAATGGAGAATAATATTATGGAATCTTAGAGATGAATTGTCCTCACTGTCAAAGTCATAAAGTTGTCAAAAATGGTCATCGTCAAGGAAAACAGAGTTATCTGTGCCGTGACTGTGGCCGTCAATTTCCAGA
>JAJEAQ010000719.1 GCA_022822685.1 Trichodesmium sp. jk18x7bins.61 | reverse complement strand
CACATCTAGGATATTTGTTCCATTTTCTGTAGTTATTATTTGGTTTTTCAATGTATAATTTTTATTTTTACCTGAGTAATATCTTTTCTGCTTCTCATCGTCATCTGATCTAGATCTACTCTGTTATGTACTATCTACAATTAATTCTAGGTCTATTAAAAATTATTGTATCCATAAATATTCATTTTCTTTCTTCTGGAATTGTTATAATCAGCTTGGTGGTAATAATTATGGGAAAATATTTATCCAATAATGAAAGATATTATTTGCTGTTGATTCAGTAACCAAAAAGTTTATTCCTAGTACTTGAAATGTCGGTACATGATGTAAACAATATAAAGTTATGGTAATTTATTATGATGCTTTTAAAAGCTTTTTTATGCCACCTCTTGCTTTAATTAATCCTTTTTATATTTGAGCGTTTGAGCCAGTCGGCTCCCTGAAACGCGTTAGCGATAGGTCTCATGATCGCATATTTTCTATTCTCCTCTAGATTTTGAGCATTTTCTATTAATTTTTTTAATTGCTTATCAGTAATGCCAAGAATTATTTTTACTTCTTTAGGATGATTTTCAAGATATTCTAATATCTGAGTCATTAGTGGATAATATTTATAAAATTGTCACTACAATTTTACCTTAATTTTTATTTTGGAGATGTCTATTGACTCCAGTCAATAATATGGGAGAAATAAAAAATCCAACTCAAGCAAAGCTTTTAGTAATAGGAGTGAGGCAGGAGGCAGAAGGCAGGGTAATTAAAAGGGAATTGATCAAAAGTACCTTTTTGACAATAAACATCTCCAAAAACTAGATTTTAACCAGGATTGTACAAGGGTTTCAATCTCATTTCCAGAGAAGTCTAATCAGGGAGAAACCCTTCCCACACCCTCTACCTTATTCCTCCCTCTTGACTACTGACTACTTTCACTGTTTTTTATTTACAGGAATTACGCAAAGACGTTATATATAGCATCTGTCGATTATGCTCTATCTGTATTTAGTTGCTTTGTTCTGCTGCACGATCATGCTCTGAGCCCGAGCGGGATTCGCTCTGGCGTCCTGGATGGAATCCCGTGCTCAAAAAATTGCCAAAAAACCCACGTTCAAGAGTGAAATTTATCTATAACTTTGGCTCTGCTCAAGCATTATACTTATAATAAAAATATTTGTTGACAAATATTTTGGCTCTGGACTAGAACCTCCCCCTTACGGGCTGGGTCTGATATAAGATCTTGTCAGTATTTAATAAGTACTCAGAAAAATTACACAATTACAAATCAGGCCTACCATCTGGAAAAAGTGAGCCATGATACTGTTAATCGTTATTTAAAAAATGTTGATTTAGGGGCAGAAGTTTTGTGGAAAAATATACAAGAATAAATTGTAACTGCTACCAATGGTTATTTGATTTTTTACCAGACAGTTATTAATAAAAAATACTCTCAAAAAATCCAACTTGTTCGAGGTCAATCTAGTGGCAATGAACATACAGTAATTAATGGAATAGGAGTAGTTAATTGCTGCTCTTTTCATCCTCAAATCCAACAGTTTTGGGTGCTCGATGATCGGATTGACGACCCAGAAAGTGATGAAAAAAGTCAAATAGAGCATGTAAAAGAAATGATTGTCGCTCTAGTTAAAAACAAGAAAATAGCATTTAAAACAGTGCTAATGGATAGCTGGTCAAGCTCTCAAAAACTAATGGCACTAATCGATCATTTAGAAAATTTTTCTTATGGCCAGTTCAAAAAGAATCGTTGAGTTGACGATACAGGTGGAGTAGAAAAATCTCAAAATATTGAAAATTTCAGGTGGAATGAACAGGAGTTAGTGTCGGGAAAAATCATTAAAGTCAGAGGTTTTCTCAAGGCTCAAAAAGTTAAGTTATTTGGGGTTACTGTTTCAGCCTACAGAACAGAATATATTGCTACTAATGACCAGAGTCAATCCCATAATGATGCTCGGGAAGCGACTCTGAAAGAGGCTGTTGAATTTGAAACCCAAACTCGATGGAAAATTGAATAATTTCACAGAGAAATCAAACAATTAACGGGACTTGAATGTTGCCAATGTCCCCTGGGTAAACAAATCCCCAGGAATCATATTGCTTGTGCTATGTAGGCAGGGAATTATTTGAATAAATTGGCAATTATTCTGGGTCAAACTATTGCTCAAATTCAACATCAATTGTGATCTAAGTATCTAGTATCAGAACTCAAATACCCTTCAATTAAAATGACAGTTATTTAACTTTCAAGTCAGTAATTGGCGCTCAAATAACTGTCAAAAGTGGCCTAATTAGGAGTACAAAGTTAAGGGCTCGTTTAGTTATTGTTTAAGCGCTCGCCTAATTTGCTTGCTATGCGCTATATATATAGCGCCTTTGCGTAAGTCTTGATTTATACATATTCAACCGAACATGATGCAACTCACGATTCTAATGCAGCAATTCGAGCGCCCGCTTAGTCAAAGTCTCAGCAGTCAAACCATTATAAGCCATCATTTGGCTAGCACTCTCAGTAGTCTCACCCCGTCGCCAAGCGAATGTATCTCGGTTCACCAGGCTCCGTAACATAATTGGCTCCAACATCAAACTCGCGCCACCAGTTACGCCAATCAAAGCATCACCATTAAACAACCTTTCAAACCCAATATCATCTAAAAATCCGCCATCTTTTTCAGAACAAGTATCCCAACCTGTATCATGGGGGCGGTATAAACGCCGAGGGCTAATCACCGAAACTATCCGCACCCCAATACCTTCAGTTGCCAAATCAGCAGCAGTTTCAAATACTGGAATCAATGGCATATCTCCAACCACTGCAAACACAACAGTTTTATCCCCTGCCACCTCTTTGAGAACAACAGCACCATCTTTTAGCCCTTGTCTTGTCTGTTCAAAAGTAGTCCGAATCGGTAAAGGTGACTTACTAGCAGTAATAGTCACTCCCTTATTCTTAGTTGCCAAAGCCCACTCATAACAAACTTGAATACTATTAGCATCCGGTGGAAACAGAGGGAAGACATTACCATTACGCATCATTGCCGCAAAATAAGCCTCAATCTCTGGGCGTTGGTGTGTCCAACCGTTGCGCCCCTGCTCCAATGCTCCGGCAGTAAATAACGTAACTGTTGAAGGGGTGGCGTGACGTAACTCTGCCATCGCTTGCGTTACCGTCTGCCAAATAGGTACACCATTAATCGCAAAAGATTCATAAGAACACCAAACTGTTCTTGCCCCCATCAATGCCAAACCCGCAGCCATGCCAGCACAAGCGTCTTCACTCAGGGGCTCATAAGCTTGACCTTTCGGACTTTGGAAATAAGTATCGTCAGGAGTGGGGTGAATAATTTTTAATGCCTGATTGACATTGTTAATCCCTGATGCCGCGTTCCCATCAGCATTTGTCAGCAAAAAATGAGGATCTTTTTGCCCCACGTAAGCAATTAATCCTCCCATTGCAGTGGTAGCAACTCTTGGATCACCACCAATAGCAAATTCTTCTAAAGGTAGTTTACCTAAATCTGGCAGTGGGTACTCAAATTCAGTCACAACAGTTTTAGATGCTGGCCCACCGCCAGCCCGTTCGCAATTTTTCCGCACTAATTCCCAAGCTGCTACTGGTAATGCACGTTTTTTGAGAGCGTTGATGATTTGGGGGCTATCGAGAGTATCTTTAGCATAAAGGTTGTGGGATTTTGAGCCTCTAGCATGAACCCCTGCGCCCTTGAGTTGTTTGATGATAAAGATGGTAAGTTTACCACCTAGTGCAGATTTTGCTGCTTTGTCAATATTTTCTAATACTGCTTGAGTAAATTCTAGGCGCTTTTCAAAGGAGAAGGCGCTACTGTCTACGTAATCACCAGCTTGGTTTTTGTCGTCAAAGTCTTTGGCATCTACCAAGATTACTTCTGCAAAACCGTTGCTCTTCCAGTAGGCAATCATTTCGGCATTGGTTTTGGTGGATACCATACTATGGTGTTCTTGACTGTATCCATTCCAGATTAAAACTGGTAAGAAGTTAGTAACTTCAGGATAAGCTGTGTTGAAGTGTGCCATGCTACTGATGGGGTAGGGTTCACCCATGCCACCGTCTCCGAGGGTAAATGGAAATAGGGTATCACGATGTAGTAGTGCTGCTGCCATAGCAAAGTGTTGCCCTTGCCCCAGAGGCCCGGCAGGGTTGAGTAGTCCAGGAATATAGCCTGATAGGTGTCCGAGGAGTCCGTGCATTTCCCGGAAGCGATCGCGCATTTGTTGCACTGTGAAAATGTCCATATCTTCTAGGGACCGATCAAGAAATACTGCGCTATAAAATCCAGGGGCATGATGTCCGACTTCTGTAACAATGTTTTTGTAGCCTAACATTACTAGAGCTGCGTATGCTTCTGCTTGGCTAGCAAAACCACCAGGGTGTCCAGATGCTTTGCTGCCTGTAACTTGTAGCATTAGGTAACGGAGAGCATCGGCGTAGAGGAGAGTTTGATATACAGCAGTTTGGTCACTTGGTGAGGCGATCGCTTTACTTCCTTCTGCTATTGCTGCTGTTTTACCGTGGGTTTCAAAATTAGGCCAAGCTGCTCCGAAGTATTGAATACCTTCACAAAAATCCGGGAGTGTTGTTAGCCAGGGAGTTGTTGCAGTCATGTCTATTTCTTTCTTCGTTATTTCAAGTTAATAATAATTTAACATCTACAGGGTTCAAAGTTAATTCTTTTTTATAGAACCCATTTGGGAGATCCTTACCTAATTCTTGGTTTGATCATTATTGGAATAAATGCTTCTCAAATAATATTACCGGGCTAGGAATTGCTCAATCTACTAGCTACTTAAGAGGCTAATTTTTCTTGAAAGAGATATCAAATGGCTTCTATAGCGCTTCGCCCTGGTGTAGTTACAAGTTATAATAGAGTGGAAGATGGCCAAAAGGAATTTAGATGAGATGGCGATCGCTTATAGTCAGGACTAAAGAATTAAAAAGCGGTATCCCCTGTGTAGATAATCATCAAGCTAAAGGGAGAAATAAGGTTGAAGAACACCTATCTTTTCTATTAGAGGACATCAAAAAGTAGGTTGACTCTCAGTCTCAAACTGACTCAAGTTTTCAAAGCAAAAGACTATATGTACGCCTGAGTGCTGCTCAAATCAGAAGGCAATTAATCGAGAAATTTAGCTATAGTTACCACTCCTTACCCACTGCGGAAACAATTCGCTACAAGCTCAACAATTTAGTTCGTAGAGTCGCAAAAGTTCAACCTCAAAAAAAATTCCCGAAACCGAAGCCATCTTCCTCCTATCCTGAAGAACGATGATCATCCTTATTAATTGTATATTTTATTTTTGGAAGTGCCTTAAGTCTTCTAGAAGTTAATCAAAACCCCCACTCATCTCAAATTTAGCTCTGGCTATCAGTGAAGCGATTTGCTGACGCCAGGCTACCGCGATCGATCAAATTACTGAACATGAGGTCTTTGGTTGATTTGTTTATTCATCTCAAAAGCGCTGTAATAGTCTACAATTAGTGGCATCCCACAAGATGGGGAGCGGCTTCCCTTGGGTATGCCCCACTAATTGCTCCCTTCAGCATAGCAACTCCGGCAACTCCCGCTGCTTTCTTCAATTTTAACTCGCCCAGCCAAAAAAACAAGCCCCCTCCCAATCAAATCGCCTCAGAATCACAGCCCCAGATACACATCAAGTACTTAACAGACATGATCGTAGAACCCACCCCAAACAACCAAACAACCAACACACAA
>JAJEAQ010000713.1 GCA_022822685.1 Trichodesmium sp. jk18x7bins.61 | reverse complement strand
CCTCACCAACATAAAAAGCGCTGTAATTGGTTTTCACTTGTAGCATTCGTGAAAGTTTGTCCCTCATATTCATATTGATTACGGATGTACTTGACATACTCCTTCCAAAGTCACAAAAGAAAAAGGAGGAATAATTCCATCCCGCAGGGCATCTGCTAGGGTGTAGGGAAAATCAGGACGGCATTCGTAAGTATTTTCCTGAATTTGCTCGTAAGTTAACCAATTCCCTAAAATTCGGTTGTTGTCTCAACGGAATGGAGTGCCTGAAGTCATTAAACGGTGGGCTACCACATGATCAGGAAAAGCTACCTCACAGGCTTGTCCAAAAGAAAGTTTTTCCCTAGCATGATGAACTTCGTCAAGAATGACAAACACCTTTCCCTTAACACTTTTTCTTAAAGCATCTGCCAAATTTTGAGCATTTTGTCCATTCGCTAACCATTGATAGCTAACAACCAAGCCTTGATAATTTTGCTTCAATAAGTCTTCAGGACTTGGTAATCCTTTTAATCGGCTGTCAGTTCCTGAGTAATATTCTAGATTTAGGCCAAAAAGTTATGGGCATCTTGAGCATATTGTTTTCTCAAATGCTCTGATGGGGTAACAGCGACAATAAATCTCCAATCTAAATTGCTCTGTAGTGAAGTAAAAGTATATAATGCCCCACCTGTTTTTCCTGCTGATGTACAAGCTTCAAGTAAAATATTTTTCTTGACGTTTGCTTGATACTGCCTGACAAGCCTTTCTTGCCAGTCTCTGAGGATGAATTGTTTGTTCATAAGGAATACTCCTTGTTGACATACTCCCGACGCTGCGCGATTGCGACAGCACGGGATTCTTCAATCGGCTGTCGCCGACATGAATCGGACAAACTCTTAGAAACTTTGTTGAGACATTCCCAACAGTGTTGAGATGTTCCTTTCGCGTCAACTTTTATGAGGCGTTTACCCAATTTCCATGCTACATATTCGCGCGATTTGCTGGGCACTGACCAAAAGCTGCATCTTGTAAAGACTTATTTAATCCTGATTTAGCTGACTGAACATTCGGCAGGAACTGACCATTTTCTCCCAGTTTTGCTTGGCATCGTCTGATGAGATTGGATACTTGCAAATCTTCTAATAACTTGGCAATCAGAAAACAAATGATAGGCTAGTTTGAACTGCCAGTCTAAACGCTGACTTAGCTCTGAGTTGAGCCTGTCGCCGACATGAAAGGGGACTTCTACATTCATGTAGCGAAGCTAAATTCACCATCACTGGTAGCGATGATTTAAGTGTTGATAATGGCTATCGAGTCAAGGCTCAACATTTCTGTTGATCTCACCTGCGTCGTCACTTTCAACGATTGATTCAACTGCGAGGAAAATACAATCTCTTGATTGGCAAGGTTTTTAAAGACTTAATTGATGAAGGCTTCGAGCATGAGCGCATCTGGCAACAAAACCCAAATCGTCATCTTGAGCGTCGGGCGATTGGATTTAAAGCTAAGGTAGAGTTAACCCTCAGGCACTGGAGTGACAAAGCAGGTTATGAAGCAGGAAAACTGTTACGAACTCTGAAACTGAAGGCTGACCAATGGTGGTATTTTCTACTTCACCCAGAGGTTCCACCTGATAATAATTTAGCAGAGCGGTAATTAAGGTTGGCGATCACGAAACGAAAGGTAAGTGGTGGTTTCAGAAGCATGGAGCGATTTCAGCACACAGCTAATTTACTGACTGTGGTACAAACCTGTCGTCGTCAGGGGCGTTCACTGATTTCTTTGAGCAGTCTCTGGTAGCGATCGCGGTAGCGATCGCGGTAGCGATGGGTCGCATTATTAGTTCTTTGAGAGGGCAAAAAATCAAAAATCAGGGTATTCAAGAAGATATATCAAGAAACAATGAAAAAGCGGTCGAGGGATGGCGAGGAAACCTCGCCATATCCAATCGACCAAGAAGGTAGAAAAGAAAGAAGGCATAGTAGTTTTTGGCTCGGATTATATAGTGTTTATTGGACAATAAATGATGAATTTTTGTGGGAATATGTGGAAAATTTAATGAAGCTGAATCCTCATAAATTACCCTATTATCGAAAGGGAGTTAAAGCGATGAATACACTGCTCAATATTTAGTCATTTCCAATTAACCAAAATTAATAAAAGTGAGTTTTTTCTGATATTATTTAGAGTTTTATTGATTTTTTTTATTCAACATATTTTGGGGATGGGACAAGCCCTCTTTTATAACCAGATTTGGTATGACGCGATCGCGCCATTCATAATCGGCATAAATACTTATTATTTTTGCAACTCAGATGTACTACTTTTTTTGTGTTATTGGATTATAAGACTCTAAACCCTTATCCCACAATGAGTTTGAGGCGCTTTTAACCCCGTGAGCTAATGGGTATAAAACCTGTAGGAAAACATCAATGGCTATTTAATACCAATTTTATGTGAGGCTGCATAGAATTATGAAATTAATCAACTTGTCTGTCTTTATCCACAGTCAACTCTGATTAAAATTTTATTCTATGAACCTATCCCACTATTGTTCAAACCCTTATATTAAGCCAATGAAAAAACAATGAAATCCCCAAAGAACGTATTAGTGGGATAGACTCATGCAACTTCATATTAATTTGGTATAAGTATTTGTGGCTTTATGGCTTAATCGAACCGAAAACGGGAGAAAGTTTTTTCTATGAATTTAGCCATTTAGACTTTGAAAATGGTATAACAATTTGAACTTTTAACTTGAAAGCCTCCACCACCAGGAGTTTCAATCACAAAAATATCACCTACATTCATTTCAACGGTAGCAATACCCTCCAACTCCTCAACTTTCCAGTCACTGCGTTCAACATAATTCCGCCCCACTAAACCATCACCGCCACCATTCAAACCAGGGGGAGAAACCACGCGATGATCTGATAATATCCCAGCCGTCATCGCTTCCAAAAAAACCATCCGCCTAACTACTCCATTGCCACCCTTATACAAACCTCCCCCCCACTCTCAGCACGAATGGCAAAACTTTCCAACAACACTGGAAACCGCCATTCCAAAACTTCGGGATCAGTTAATCGGGAATTTGTCATGTGAGTATGAACTGCATCTGTACCATCAAAATTAACACCTGCACCCGAACCACCGCAGTTTCATAATATTGATAGAATTCATCGTTCCCTGAGATGCTGCCATTACTCCCAGAGCATTATATAAAGTGTCAGTAATGATTTGGGAAGTTTCCACATTTCCTGCCACAACCGCAGCCGGATATTTCGGGTTTAACATACTACCGTTTGAGACAACCCGCATTCAGGGGAATATCATCATCAACTAAAGTCCGAAATACATATAAAACGGCCGCTTTACAAACTGCTGCAGGTGCATTGAAGTTGCTGGAAAGTTGGGCAGAGGTACCTGTAAAATCTATTTTTGCACTGAGATTTTTTTTGTCGAGAGTGACAGCAACTTGAATTTTATTGCCGTCATCTAGGATAGATGTAGAAATTTTGTGGGTAAATGATGAAGAGAGTTTTTTGAACACTCGGCGCACTGACTCTTCCGCGTTATACTGCACAAATCCCATGTAAGCTTGCACCATTTCTAGACCATAATCCTCTACCATTTTATGTAGTTCTTGCACGCCTGTTTCATTAGCTGCTATTTGTGCTTGTAAGTCGGCGATATTTTTGCTGGTGTTTCTAGCTGGATATTTGCCAGATATGAGGATTTTTAATAGCTCGGTTTCTTGGAATTTTCCGTTTTTGACCAGTTGAAAATTATCGATTAATATTCCTTCTTCATCTATAATTTGACTATGAGGAGGCATTGAACCTGGAGTCATGCCTCCAATATCTGCATGATGTCCGCGGGAGGCAACATAAAACATCGGCATTCCTGCAATAAATACGGGAGCGATCACTGTGATGTCTGGTAAATGAGTACCACCGTTGTAGGGATTATTTGAAACATAAACGTCTCCTGGTTTGAAAGTGTCGCCTTTGTCAGAAATTAAGGCATTAACACTTTCGCTCATAGAACCTAAATGTACGAGAATGTGAGGAGCATTGGCAACTAATTGACCTTGTTTATCGAAGATAGCGCAGGAAAAGTCGAGACGTTCTTTAATATTTACTGAAGAGCTA
This sequence comes from Trichodesmium sp. jk18x7bins.61, assembly GCA_022822685.1. Classification (GTDB taxonomy): domain Bacteria; phylum Cyanobacteriota; class Cyanobacteriia; order Cyanobacteriales; family Microcoleaceae; genus JAJEAQ01. Next base: position 7,104 of record JAJEAQ010000713.1, on the reverse strand, counting down.
GTGTTTTGTAATGTAACGCCCATTTGTTCAGCGATCGCTCGAAATAAGTTATTAAATATTTCTAGCATTACAGGATCTGGTGCTCTAGGATTTTTTGATTGAGATTTGGCTGTTAATTCTGTTTCAGTTTCTCTAGTCCAGTTCCGGGTTAATATGAGGTGATTTTTGTCAGTTAATTCGGCTTGCCAACCTAATTCAACAACGTTAGTGCCAGTTTTTTCTATTATTAATGCCGGGCTATTAATTTTATCCCCTGGTTGTAAATCATCTCGCAGATAAATAGGGGTATCATACCATTTTCCTCCTGTATAAATTTGTGTAATTTTAATTGCAGCAGTTGTTGCACTTTTTCTACTGGGATAATTTTCTGTTTCTTCTTCTTGTAGAGTTTCCATTTTCTGAATCAGCTCTAGAGAAACTGCTTCAACTACTAAGGATTTTTCAGCCATGGTAAATCCAGATCTTTGTTGATGAGCTGCTTCAAATTCGGCTTTCATTATCGGGATTTTTTTAGCAAAGTCAATAATTAATGTTGAGTCACTACCTTGATATTTTAGCTGAACTTTATATAAAAATCTGGGATTTTGCTCGGAGCTTATTTCCAGCTTTGCTTCAGTTTCTAAATCTGTAAAAACTTGCTTTAATTCTGGCAATAATTCTGGGCTGAGTATTTTTTCAACAGCCTTTTCCTTCACTACTCAAATATCTGCTAATCCCATGCCATAAGCTGATCAAATTCCGGCGTAGGGATGAATAAATACTTCTTTCATGCCCAAAGCATTAGCAATTAAACAAGCGTGTTGCCCACCAGCTCCGCCAAAACAGCAGAGAGTATATTCAGAAATGTTGTCACCTTTTTGGAGAGAGATTTTTTTAATCGCATTTGCCATTTTTTTCCACAGCGATCGCTAAAAATCCAGTCGCCACTGCTTCCGATTTTCTCTCATCACCTATTTCTGCTGCTAACTGAGCAAATTTTTCTCGCACAACCTGAAAATTTCAAGGCAAATTTCCAGCTTTACCAAAAACTTTAGGGAAAAATTCAGGCTGTATTTTGCCTACCATTACATTACAATCTGTGACTGTTAAAGGTCCACCTTTTCCATAGGCAGCCGGACCTGGATTTGCCCCGGCAGATTCCGGCCCAGCACGATAACGATCACCATCAAAAAATAAAATTGAACCCCCACCAGCAGCAACAGTATGTATCGACATCATCGGAGTTCGTAGATGCACTCCAGCAATTTCTGTTTCCGATTTTCATTCATATTCCATGGTTTGATTTGCTGCTCCAGCGTAATGAGCAACATCAGTAGATGTGCCACCCATATCTAAGCTAATTATTTTATGAAAACCTGCCATCTTACTTGTTTTAACTGCCCCGACAATACCTCCAGCCAGCCCCGATAATATACTATCTTTCCCTTGGAATTTTTCGGCATCTGTTAAACCACCATTTGATTGCATAAACATCAGTTTGACTGGGCTTTTTCCCTGATTTTTTCCGCCTTTAAACAGAGAGTAATGGGCTGTTAAATAACTACTTATTTGATTTACATATCGTCGTAAAATTGGTGATAAATAAGCATCTACTACAGCAGTATCTCCTCGACTAACTATTTTCATTAAGGGGCTGACTTTGTGGGAGACTGAAATTTGAGTAAATCCGATTTCTTGAGCAATTTCTTGAATTTTTTGTTCATGGTTGGGATAGGGATAACTGTGTATTAATACTATGGCATAACTTCTAATTCCTTCCTTGTATGCTGTTTGAAGTTGAGGAATTAATTCTGTTGTTTGAAGTGGAATTATTTCTTCTCCTTTAGCTGTATAACGTTCCTCAACTTCGATAACTTTTTCATACAGCATTTCTGGTAGAATAATTTGTCGAGCGAAGATATTAGGGCGGTTTTGATAGCCAATTTTTAGGGCATCTTTGAAGCCTTTAGTAATCACTAAGACTGTGCGATCGCCTTTCCTTTCTAGTAAAGCATTCGTACCAACAGTTGTCCCCATTTTTATCACTTCTATTTGTTCTGAGGGAATAGCTTGATTGAGAGAAATTCCTAAGATTTCACGAATACCTTGTAGTGGCGCATCGAAGTAGTGTTCCGGATTTTCTGATAGTAGTTTATGGATAATTATTTGACCATCAGGGCTTTTGGCAACTATGTCAGTAAATGTGCCTCCGCGGTAAATCCAAAATTGCCAACGGTTATTAGTAATTGATGTTTTAGTCATTTTGATATTAATTTAGTTATAGCAATCAGGAATCAGAGTCACACCAAAGATATATTTGGAGTGCCCCGTCGCAACTACAAACAAAGATTTTTTTATAACTAATTATTCAAATATGATATTACATCCTATCATTGGCTAAAATTTTCCTAATTTCTTAGGCAGGTATGAGAACCGAATTTAATATAAATTCCTTTGAATTGCTGGAACAATTAGTGGGAGCGATCGCCTCCAATATTAAAATTAAAAGTCTAATTTGGTATCATGTCGAATTAGAAAAAGCAGCCAACCACCATCGGCTGCTTTCCACTGCGGAAGTTAAAAACTTGATAGAGGTAAAACCTTATTGTTTTAGTTACTGGCATAATTACATTTTATTTTTCTCTTTACCCTTATATTAGATTTAGCTTTCCCAGAGATTTTCCAGGAGGGTTGGGAGGAGATGGGAGTTGAGCTACTCATCAGAGGAGTTAAATTAGACAAGCATAGAACCGAATAATAAGGGTTTCAGAAGCACGTTGCCCCTCGTGGCACCAACCTTCTATTTACGCCTAGTCCAGATCACTACAAATACTTATACTCCCATTTTTGCACTCCCTGATAGTTTAATGCCTTTTTTAATTAAGTTTTTCAATATACATTTTCTAGCTTTCCTGACTTTCTTTTCACCAATTGTATCGTGGAGTCTTCTTTAAAAAATCCGACATTATATCTCCGTTTACCTCGACATTTTTCTCTTTTTTCAACTGTTGACAGAGTTGAGACAATTTAAGATGATATTTTTGTTTTATGTCATTATCTTCCTTTAATATATGGTCTTGTTGTAGTCTAAGTATTTCAAGCATTGTCAGTCCATCATTGTCTTGCTGTAGGTAAGTGGAAATTTGCGTTTTATAAGGTTCTAATTCTTCTATTTTTTCAATCTTAACTAGCGTTGGATGTGTGTCTTCGTCTTGAGAAGTACTAGGTATTGGCTCTGCATATTTTCGTCTTTTTTTATCTGTATCTTTTGGTTTGTAAAATCCCTTTTCCCTTCTCTTCTTGACCAGAATCTGCTTCAGATATTCAGCTAGCGAATCATATGAATCGGAGGTTTCTCCTGGCAGAAATAAAGAAGGTAAATTATCCTGCCGGAAATGGGTAAACGTACTATATGCCATATCAATACCTATTTCCTGTCCCATTACCTCGAAAATTTCACCTTTTTTCCAGTGTTTTTCCATTAATTTGCCAACTAAGGGTTTTAAATATTGATATGACTCCTTGTGTTTACCACTACCTTTTAAACTAGAAATTTTTTGTTTTAAAGCGTTTAGTTGTTCCATTGCCTTTTCATTATCACCTGCCAACTGTATTGTCTTTGTCTGTATAATTGAGGAGTTTGTTCAAAACTTCCCTGTCGAGGAGTAAATATACTTCTAAATTCTTGTTTTGCAGGTTTTCTTTCCTGTGGTGCCGTTATACCAATTGTTTGACTTTTAAAGTTTGATAACTGAACTGTTGCTGTTTTTTTCGGTATTATATAAAATATTCAGAACTCCATTTTGATTAAGGTTTTAGGGGTTAGTAAATGGGTAATGCTTCTGTCTCCAATGTCTATGAAAAAACTATGGAATCAGAATACGGAGAGGGTGGGATTCGAACCCACGAAAGGTCTCCCTTTAACGAATTTCGAGTTCGCCGCATTCGACCACTCTGCCACCTCTCCTCGTAAGTCAAAAGCGTAAATCTATCGACTATAAAGAAAACATATTTATTTTATCATATCATGTCTAGAACATTAGTGATAAATAAAATTCATCTGAATTGATCTGAAACAACACCTCCTAAAAGACTGTTTGTCAACTAAATATTAAGATAGCTAGAGTTTTTAATTCTGATGGGTTAAGGTGGAAAACTAAAATTTAAACCCCGCCGGGATGGGCGGGGTTTAAATGAGGAAATATTTTCGCCTCACCCATCTTACGCCAGAATTTAATCTGAGTTTGACAAACAATCTCTCACATCCTTTAACTTTCTCCCCTCTCTTTCCTTCTAAGTATTCAAGCAAAAGAAAAACTATATTAGAGGAGAGAACTATCAACCTTATCTGATTCTAAAGTGGTTTGAAAGCCAGCAACTGGAGTCCATTGAATCGCACCATCACGACCTGTCCAAAATAGACGAATATTGTTTTCCTGAAAAAATTCTACCATCTCTGGATGGACAGAATTTGAAGAAGCGATCGCCACTTTTGGCCGAATAATATTCAATAACTCTCGATTCAACTTATTTCCAGACCACCAGAGTAGTTGAGTCTGCTGAAAACTTTTTGCCGCTAGTAACTGACTCTGCTCCGCTAATTTAGCATTCCCCAGTAATAACCAGATTTGGCCACGAATCATAAATTCTACGATGGGAGTCTCAGAATTAATTAATTTCATCTGTGTAGCTCCCAATTCAAGAGTCTGATTATTTACCAAAGTGTAGTAATCAGCCTGACTATTTCGCAAAGCATCAAACACCGGTTGGTTATTGGTTTGATAATTTTTTTCCTCATCAGCATCTACATCATAAAATGCTCTAATTCTCAAAGTGTTCAAAATATCCGGCCAGCCACGACTGAGACCTTTTTGGGAATGAAGAGCAATAGACCAATCAATTTTATTTACACCTTGCTGCCGTAAAAATGGTAATATTATAAACTTAGCTGTATTTTCATCCCCAGCATTGACCAAGGCCACTTTTCCTCGGTCTTGAATCACAAACACTGGTTCAGAAGATGTATCCAAAATCGTAACCTGAAATGCAGAAGTCCGAGTATACCAGAGAGGAACAATAATAATAGCGATCGCCAAAACCATAGCCCACTGCCAGAATTTCAAAGAAAATCTTTTTTTCCGACTCCTCGGCATTACTGGCTCCCTACTTCTGAACAACCATGTACCACAAATCAACCCATAAAACACAACCAACTGATAAACAGACATCGCCCCTACCGCCACCTGATTTCCTGGCAACTGACTAAAAAAATGCACAATTTCCATCAAAAACCTAACTGGAAAAAACAAAATTCCTGCGATGAGACTGCCTACATAGGGAGAAATCAAAGCCACCATGGCACTAATAAACCCCACCAGTGTAATCACAGCAACTAGAGGTGCAGTAATCACATTCACTAAAATAGTATAGGGCGATACCAGATGAAAAACATACAGCAATAGAGGTAAAGTCCAAACAGAAGCTGCAATAGGAATAGTAATCAAAGATGCAATACTAGAAGGCAACCAATCCAAGCGCTTCATCAAAGGTGGCACTGTCACCAATAATCCCAGGGTTGCTAAAAAACTCAACTGAAATCCCAAATCCCAAATCCATAGAGGATTGATTAATAGTAACAACGTAGCAGCCAAAACCAGAGAAGCTAATGGTTTAACTTGCCGTTGAGAAACAATTGCCACCAAAGCTGCTAAACCCATAAATGCTGCTCGCAGCACAGAAGGTGAACCACCAGTCAAACCCAAGTAAATAATTAAAGTCAGGCTCCCAAAACCAAATCTTGCTCCTGAAGGCCAACTTTTAGTCAAGGTTAACACCACACCCAAAATTAACGAAACATGAAAACCTGATGCGGCTAAAACATGAGCTAACCCCACCTGTACAAATTGGTCTCGTAGTGGATAAGATAAATCTACAGCCCTACGCCCTAATACCATCGCACTCACCAACGGACCTTCAGGCACACCCAGCCCCCTCACCTGAGCCCGGATAATACGCTGTCTGATTCTCCATAATCCCCAAGCATTACTCCTTTCTGGATTAGTGCTAGTCAGTTTATAACCTCTAAAGCCTGCAAAAACAGCTTGTCTAGCTAAATAAGCCCGAAAATCAAAACCTCCAGGATTAGTTAATGGTGATGGACGATATAAAGAGCCAGTGATTGCTACTAAATCACCAGGATAGATACCCGTTGCTTGCAGTAGTGGTACTGTAACATAAAGTTTACCGGTAACATCTTGATGTACATTTGCCGAGCCATCAGTGCCAACTATTTCACTAACTTGATCTACATTTAGCCAAAGTTGCGCTTTTTCTGAGCGAGTCTTGCGAGGCAGAGACAGCACTTTTCCTCGAACAGTAACTACTTTTTGTTGAGAATTACCATCAACCGCGATTATTGTACTAATATCATTGACAGGGGGTTGAGGCACTCTAATTTGAAAATATAGACTCGCAAGAATACTAATCAATCCAGCAGTTATCCACAACCAATTAGAATTGAGCAGAGATGCTCTAGCTCTTTTTGGGAGTAAATCTTGAACTTCACCTCTTCTGAGTAAATCTTCAGAATTGATGTTTTGCTCAAAAGCTACTTTTTTGTGGGTCGCACTGCGCAAGTCTTGTCGATATAGTCGTTGTACAATAATTGCTAATAATAATCCGATAGTTAGGACACAATATATACCCCAGGGAACAATAGTAGATATTAGCCCCATTATGTAAGCTAGGCATATAACAATCGCTATAGCTTGATTCATTGTTCAGGAGAAAAAAGGAAGAAAGAAAAAGGAAACTGATAAAAAAAAATCTTAGTTTGTAGTTGCACTTGACGCGATCGCATTTCTCAATGTTTAGATAGCTAAACCAAGCCTCAAACCTAACACTGCATGAACAAAGATAATACAAAGTGCAATGCTACCAAGGTAAGCGTGAGTAGTACGCAACGCAGTTTGATTTCCACCAAACTTCGTGACGGAAATCAAGCCGTTAGTTGCCAGCAATAGCAATACAACTGAACCAGTCCAAAAATGAGGACTTTCAAATATTTGTTGTTCTTGCATCACCAGAGATAATACCCCACCTGTGTAGCCTAATGCTATGAATAAA
>JAJEAQ010000060.1 GCA_022822685.1 Trichodesmium sp. jk18x7bins.61 | reverse complement strand
GTAGGAATCTATTGGTTACAGGCTCAGGCTTAGTAGGCACTCCAAGTCAAATCAAAATATTTTTTCTATAGATAGCCAGATACAGCACTGCTAATGTACCGGCAGAGTCCGATCAACGCTATAAACATTTGCTACATGTCTTGAGTGGGGAGTCAGGATTCGAGATTCGAGAATTGTCATACTTCCCTACTTCCTGCTTGAAGATTTAGATCAGACTCTTTCACAAAATTAGCCAATTTTTATATATTGACAAATATCTGATATTGTGAATTACAGCTAATAGTTAAATATTATCCCTACATTGGCGCGAAATAATGTTTATTTTTATGTATTGACAACAATATAAAAATGTGTATATGAATTAATTTTAGTTTTAACTCCCTGAAGTCAATCAGATAATGCAAAGAGTCTGTAAAATCATTGAGATTTTTTTAAAGATTCAATGAAGACATAGAGCATATAAAAAAAATCAAGATATCAACTTTTATATATTTTATCTTTTGGAAATAATTGTCATAATTATTTATGAGAACAAACAAGTATTTAAGGACTTAAAAATAATTTAATTCTGACATAAAATATGAAAAACATAGCTAAAAATTTTCCGGAAGATGTTTTACAAGAAAATGTAGTTAAGACTAAGAGAAGAGGGTATTTTAGAACTATAGAAGAAGTAAAAGTTGTAGCCAAATTATCAAGCATTAATCAACAAGCATCTTCATCAAAAGATTTTCCCGACAAAGTCTGGGTAGTTTCTAATTCTAGGTCTAGGCATGATCGAGATAAAAATATGAGGTAAATATTCTTGAACATCAAGAATTTAATAAATAAAAAAATCTCCCAAATACAGGAGATTTTTTTTATTTAAAGAAAGTATGAATAAGTCGTGATGTACCTCAATGCTCCGCTAGTTTTTTGCCTCCTGGATACCCATTCATGTCGTGCAGTCAAATAGTGTAGGCAACAGAACCCAGTTGAAGACTATCATCACTTCCTTCTTTGTTCATTCAAACTATTACCGAAGGGAAATTCAAAGAAATTACTATGTATAAACTATCAATTTATCTGACTTTTGCATCTATTAATTTTAACTTTTGACTTCCTTTTGCAAGAAGTCTATGATGTTATCAGTCTTAGGTAGAAGGAGTCATTAGTAAATGGTCAGAAACCAGAAGCAAGGAAAAACCTGACTCTTTCTGTTTTATGGGTTGAAAATCCCACCCTCGTTAAGAGCTGATTTATAAAATAAAGATTCAGAGGCTAAATACCTTGCAATACAAGAGTTTGACGAAATCTTGGTTGCTAGAGACTAAATTTTTGAAAGCTTTGTTATATAAAGGTTTCAGGTCAGTTTAGGAATCAGCTCTAAAAGGAGGGGCAGAGTTAGCATGAAAGACATAGAATCAATATCATTATTTACTGAACAGTTAGTAAAACTGAGGATAGGAAAGTCCCTATCAGACATTGAAAGGGAAGTTCTCAGAGAATCCTTATCTGGCAAAACCTATAGTCAAATAGCTGCTAAATTGGATTACTCTAGAGATTATATTAGTCAAAATGTAGCTCCTAAATTATGGAAATTACTGAGTAGTATTCTTGAAGAAAGAATTAGTAAAAATAACTGTCGCTCTGTACTAGAAAGACAATTAGTTATATCTCAAGCTAGGAAAAAAGGAACTGCACAGCTCGGTTCAATTAATCTTAATAAAATCACAAACTCAGCAATTAATAATTGTCAACTACTTGATGCTAGAGTTCCGATGGGGAACCCATATTATATAGAGCGTACAGAACAATTAATATGTCATCTAGGAATTAATAAACCAGGGGCATTTATTCGTATAAAAGCACCTAGGCAAATGGGAAAAACTTCTCTATTGATGAGAATTGTTGCCGATGCTATCAAGCAAAAATATCAGACAGTAAGATTAAGTTTCCAAAGATTAGATAGTACAGTTCTTAAAGATATAAATAGATTTTTAAGATGGTTCTCTGCTAATGTAACTAGAAAATTACAGCTAGAATTAAAGTTGAATGAATATTGGGATGATGATATTGGTAGTGTAGAAAGCTGTACTTTTTATTTCCAAGATTATCTGCTGTCTAAAATAGATAGCCCCATAGTTTTAGCATTAGATGAAGTAGAGCAGATTTTTCAGTCTCCAGAAATAGCTAATGATTTTCTCTCAATGCTAGATTCTTGGTATGGGGAAGCTAAGGAAGTTAAACTCTGGCAAAAATTGCGGATAGTATTAGCAAAATCTACAGAAGTTTATATTTCAATGAATATTAATAAATCACCATTTAATATGGGTCTGGCTATCGATTTATCCCCATTTACCTTAGAACAAACCCAAGAGCTAGCCAACAATTATCAGATCGAACTATTGCCAGAAGAATACAATCTATTAATGCGCTTAGTAGGTGGTCATCCTTATCTAATCAACACTACTTTTTATCATATTAAGTGTCATGATACTAGCCTGGAAAGGCTAATTAAAACAGCAGGGACAGATACAGGTATTTATAGTGACCATTTACATCGACATTTACAAAATCTCCAACAATATCCACAACTCAAAACTGCTTTTGAACAGGTATTACGGGCAGTTACTCCTGTAGAATTAGAACAAGCGGTGGCATTTAAGTTAAAAAGTATGGGTTTGGTAGTACAACTCGAAGGTAATTTAGTTCTACCTAGTTGTGATTTATATCGGCGATACTTTTATGATGTGCTTATTGGTATTTGAAGAAGGCAGAAGGAGTCAGTGTGAGTGTGGTTTAGTTGCTGTGATGAAAATCATGCGATCGCTAAATTTAAACACAGACTCATCCCGATATTTCTTTTCCATTTCCTTTAACCCAACTGCCAATTCTGTATCATTAAACCGAGACAGCAAAGACATATAACGACTTTCGACCATTTGAAAATATCTACTTTTTGGCAACTCTAAAGGGTACTCCACAATATTAATCTCAACAACAAAACCTACCTGTTGAAGTAAATTTGTCATTTCTTGATAGTTGGGTTGGGTTTCTTCATACAACTGCAAAGCCTTTTCAAATAAAGGATAATCTATAGTCGGAGGCAACAACAATAGCATAAAAATTCCTCCTGGCGTTAATCTTTGCCACAAATTCTTAAACAGTAGAAATTTTTCATCTATATGATGGATAGCTTCTTTTAAAAAAATTCGGTTATATGTTCCTGGTTTTTCTGAGAATTCTATCCCATCCATTTCTAGAGGTTTTAACCCACTATTTCCTGGAATTTTGGCCAGCATTTCAGGAGCAGGATCGACAGAAATAATCGGCTGCTCCAATTTGATTTGATTGATAATTTCCTTGCTATAAATTCCCGTTCCACAGCCAATGTCTACTAAAGTATCTGTGGGATTTAGCTGTAGATGTTCTATAATTTTACGAGTTAAGAATTTAATATATTCAGGGGAATATGACCATAAATCATCGTAAATATTGGCGATTTTTTGATAATGATTTTGGGTGCGAGCATTCATTTTGAACTTATACCATGTTCAGATCATTAATGATAATAGGATTTACACATTACTGCTATAAATAGCGTACAAACTTGTCAATATTGGAGATATTGCCACTATCAATAGTGCCGTTGCGTAAGTCCTATATAAAAAAGTTTTTGTTTGTAGTTGCGCTTGCTCCCCTCAAATATATCTCCGGCGCTAAAGCTCAAATCCCTTATACCATCTATAACCTCCAAGAGAACTGCAACTATAACCGCGCTTGTGATGATTATCTTTTGCGGGTAACAGCCCTTACCCAATATGCTGTAAGTTTTTGAGCTATCAAAGGGTGATGGTATGCTCAAGTTTTATAACAACCGCCAAGAGGGTTTTAGCTACGCTACATGAAATAGGAGGCTAGTCGCCAGACATACTCAATGGTATCTCGTCAGCAATCAAAATTTTCTAGAACGAACTCCGTTCCGCGTCAGCGGAACGTAACTAGAGGGTAGGGCCATGATTAGGCGATTCCTTCCAGGCTCGCTTTGCTACGCACACGAAACGCGAATCCCTATCTATAAAATACTACTTCTCTTCTATTAACTAACTGCTCTGGCGACTACTATATCTCTTGATTTACTAATTCGTCACTATAATTCCTGTTTTTGACAGAAAAAACCCCATCTCAAAAGATTGGAATTTTTGACACAAATCTAGAAAGATTAAATTTTAGGTGCAATGCAGGCATGACTTTTGACTTCTACCTAACGGCACTAGCGTCTTTCTTATAAAGAAGAACCTACACCAACGTAGGAACCATAGAAGAAAAGACCTACAACTACGAGTACACCTGTTCCTGCTATAGTGGCAACCAGCCACAAAGGAATTCTTCCGGGTTCAGACATCATGGTATTTCACCTCATTAATTGAAATTTATACTTGACTTACTTTACTACCTATAACTCACCCAAATAGGGAGAATTGTACTCTGTAATATTTTCTGATTTAGCTTTCGAGATTAATTAAAGAAATAACTCGAAAACAGAATACCAAGAACAAAAACTAATAACAGACCAAGGTAGAGTGAAGTACGGTTTAATTCTACTGGCTATTTATTAGGATTACTACTGCGATCTAAAGGCATTTTTTCCTGCTCCTATCTTTGAATAAACTGCATTGCTGCGATCGCGCCTAAAAAGAAAACTGTAGGCACACCAAGGGTATGAACTGCTAAGCATCTAACTGTAAAAATTGGATAGCTAACTGGTTGATTTGGGTTTTGGCTAGTCATTATTTCAATCTCCTAATTTTTTTTACTATTTAGCGATAAATTCATCGATTTGTTGTTTAGCTTCAAAACGGTCTGACAAAATTGGTAACTCTTGTCTTTGCTCTGTAAAATATTCGTTTGGTCGTGGTGTACCAAAAGCATCGTAAGCCAAACCTGTGCTTACAAATAGCCAGCCTGCAATAAACAGAGCTGGAATAGTGATACTATGAATTACCCAATAACGAATGCTTGTGATGATATCTCCAAATGGACGTTCACCTGTATTACTACCAGCCATCTAATTTTTTCCTCCAAATAATCTGAAACCATCTTTTATCATGATTTTTATGTCTTAGCCAGACGGGATCAATTTTAACACATTCAACTACTTGAATCCTCCCCACCGCGCATAGAAGATTATAGATAGGGATTCCGGCGTCGACTTTAACTAGCCAATTTCCAGAGACTAGCCTACCTAACCGGGATACGGGCGTGCTTGAGAGGAAACTTCTGGGGACTCAACTCTAAT
>JAJEAQ010000590.1 GCA_022822685.1 Trichodesmium sp. jk18x7bins.61 | reverse complement strand
ATATTTTGACTAAAAAATATCTCAAAAAAAGCAAAAAATGACTCAAACAATCATAACTTGTTTACAGGAAAACGCATTAAATCACCCCAATAAAATTGCTTACATTTTTCTAGCAGATGGGGAAACGGAAACTGCAAGAATAACTTATAAAGAGTTAGAAGAAAAAGCCAGAGTGATCGCCTTTCACATCAAAAAATGGCAAGGAGAAAGAGCATTATTACTATATTATTCAGGATTAGAATTTATCATAACCTTTCTGGGTTGTTTATATGCAGGAGTAATTGCCGTACCAGCATATCCACCGAAAAGGAATCAAAAATTATCTCGTTTAATGGCTGTAGTTGAAGATTCTACAGCTCAATTAGTCTTAACAACAAGGGAGAATTTAAGTCAGCTTCAAGAAAAATGGGAACAAGAATCAAGCTTTAGTGAACTGAAATTAATTGCTACTGATGAGATAGAAAATACAGTAGCAGAGTGGATTCCTGAAAAAATCTCACCAGAAAGTTTAGCTTATTTGCAATATACTTCTGGTTCAACAGGAAACCCCAAAGGAATAATGGTGACACACAACAATATTATTCGGAATAGCATTGCCATCAACAAATGGTGGGAACTTAAGCAAGATAGTGTAATGGTAACTTGGCTACCTATCTTTCATGATATGGGTTTTATTTATACCATACTTAACCCCTTATATAAAGGTTATCAGTGTATCTTAATGCCACCAGTAGTCTTTGTACAAAAACCGATCCGTTGGTTAGAAGCTATTTCTCATTACCGAGGTACTCATAGTGCAGCCCCTAACTTTGCCTATGAATTATCTGTGAGAAAAACTTCTCCAGAACAAAGAACAAAACTAAACCTAAATAGTTTGGAAATGGTTCTCAATGGCTCGGAGCCATTGAGGGCGGAAGTAATAGAAGAATTTGTGCAAACATTTGCTCTAAGTGGATTGAAAGCAGAAGCGATTTCACCAGGTTATGGTTTAGCAGAAGCAACTCTCGGAGTCTCTGCTGTACATAAAAGGGATAAACCAATTTATTTTTATGTATGTCCTACAGCCCTAGAACAAAACAAAATACTGCCAGTCTCAGAAAACCATCCCAATCCCAGAGTATTTGTAGGTTGTGGATACACAGAATTAGATACTAAAGTCGTTATAGTCAATCCAGAAACTTTTTATCCAAGCAATCCAGAAGAAGTAGGAGAAATATGGGTATCAGGTTCAACAGTAGCCCAAGGATATTGGCAAAGAGAAGAGGCAACAAAAGAAACCTTTCAAGCTTATTTAGCTACAGGAGAAGGGCCGTTTTTACGAACAGGAGATTTGGGATTTCTTTTCAGGGGTGAATTATTTATCACAGGAAGAGTCAAAGATATAATTATTATTCGCGGACGGAATTATTATCCTCAAGATATTGAATGGACTGTAGAAAAAAGTCATCCGGCATTGCGAACTCACTTTAGTGCAGCTTTTAGTGTAGAAATAGAGGGAGAAGAAAAAGTAGCAATAGCTTGTGAAGTTGAACGCACTTATATCAGAAAATTAAATATTGAAGAAGTATTTGCTGCTATTCGTCATCAAATTTGGCAGGAACATGAGTTAACAGTCAGCGTAGTTTTATTACTCAAAACAGCAACAATTCCCAAAACATCCAGCGGAAAAATTCAACGTCGAGCTTGTCGAGAAAAATGGTTGCAAAGAGAATTAGATTTAGTAGGAGAATGGAAACTAGAAGCTAGATATGAACCATCAACAAAAGAACAATTATTTATAAATAGTCAAAATATAACCAACAGTCAGAGTCAACCTAACCAAGCTCAAGAAAGTAATTTAAAAGCAGATCGAGTCATTCAATGGTTACGTCAATATGCAGCAAAAAGAATTAACTCTCATTTAATTGATGAACGTCGTTGTATTCCTCCCTACATTGTGCTAGATTTCGGTAATAAGGGTCTTTTAGGCTTACAAGTTGAGACTAAGTATGGTGGATTAGCTCTAAATCATCAAGATACCATGAGAGTATTAGAACAATTAGGAGCTATCGATCTCAGTTTAAGCTTATTTGTTGGCAATCATAATCTTTTAGGGGTTCGTCCTTTTATGAAATATGCCCCTCATAAACTTAAAGAAGAATTACTGCCTAAAATAGCCACTGGAAGAGAAATAATTGCCTTTGCTTTAACTGAGCCAAGTGCCGGTTCAAATCCTAGAGCACTTCTTAGTAAAGCTATATACAAAGAAGCCGGAAAATGGTCATTAGAAGGTCAAAAAATTTGGAGTGGTTCAGCAGCTTGGGCTAGTGCTATTAACGTTTTCGTTCAACAACAAGATGAAAAAGGGGAATTGATTGGTATTAGCGGGTTTGTTGTTCCCCAAGATGCTATTGGATTAGAAAACGGCGCAGAATCTTTAACTATGGGAATGAGAGGAATGGTTCAAAATGGAATTATCCTCAAAGGAGTGGAAGTAAGCCAAGAACAACTTTTAGGTGAGTTGGGCAAAGGGATGGAAATAGCTCAACAAATGATGATGTATACTCGTTTAGGATTAGCAGCTATTTGTATCGGAGCTATGAAGCGCTGCAGTCAGTTAATGTTAAGATACGCTTCTCGTCGTCAAGTTTCTAGTGGTCGCTTATTAGATAATCCCGTTACTTTAATTCGTTTAAATCATCTGAAAGCAGCAATTACAGCCTTAGAATCTTTAGTTTATGGAGTAGCTAAATTATTAGATCAAGGCTGTAAAATACCTGAAGAAATTTACACAGCCTGTAAGACATCTGCTCCTGAACTCTTATGGAAAACAGCCGATAATTTAGTTCAATTATTTGGGGGTAGGGGTTATATTGAAACTAATCTGGCTCCACAAATTCTCAGAGATGCCAGAGTAATTCGTATTTTTGAAGGACCGACTGAATCCTTAAATATGTTTTTAGGTTCTCGGATTTTTCACCAAGGAGATGAGCTTTATGAGTTCCTGGTTACACAATGGAAAGAAGTTAAAATAGCTGAAAAACTGAAACTAGAAATACAAAATATTAAAGACAAGTTAAGCAAATTTTCTCTCTTTAGAGAACATAAAACTAATCTGAGATGGTTTTATGTTTGTATTGGAGAATTAGTAACTTGGGGTATTTTGTTAGCTGCCGTGAAAGCAGAGCAAAAAACTTCACCAAGTTCATCTCTAGACTATGCTGAAGAATGGCTGAGAGCGCAATGGCAACAAAAAGCAGACAGTATATTAACTGAAACTTCAGCTTTAACCAAGGTATCAGAAGCAGATGTTATAACAACAGAAATCAATAATTATGTTAATAGTATCGGAGAAATAGAACAAACTTTAGCAGGGGAAGACCGTCAATTAGATCCTCTAATATCCTTACATGAAAAAGAAGTTGAGAGAATATTAGATTTTAAACCTGTACAGGATGTAAATACACAGGAAACAACTTCAAAAGCTCCAAAATTCACAGAGACTGTACCAAAAGAAGAATTACTAGCCCATGAAAAAAGCATGATTGAAAACTGGCTATTTGAATGGTTTGCTCAACAACCAGAAATTCAAGCTAATTCTGTTAATCCTCAAAAATCTTTTGCTGATTATGGAATGGATTCAGTGATGTCAGTAGAATTAGTCAGCGATCTAGAACATTGGCTCAATAAAACTTTAGATGTTACTTTACTTTGGAATTATTCTAATATTGAATCTCTCAGTCAATGTTTAGCTCAAAAAGTCAGCTCTAAAGTTGAATTATCTCAGAATTACACTCCTATTACGATTGAAGAATTTGCAGAAGATGAAGATTTAACTGATTCGGAAGTTGAAATAGCTATTGCTTCTAAACTAACTCAATTAGAAAAATTGATGGAGGATAACTAAAAATGAAAAATACAAAACATTCATCAAAAGATATACTTAAGGCTCTTAGTAAAGCACAACTAAAATTAGAGCAAATCGAGCAGAAAAAAACAGAACCAATTGCTATCGTTGGTATGGGCTGTCGTTTTCCTGGAGGTGTCAAAAATCTTGACACTTTCTGGGAACTATTAAAAAACGGTAAAGATGCAATTACTGAAATTCCTAGACAACGTTGGAATATAGATGATTACTATGATCCAGATCCTGATATATTTGGTAAAACTTATGTTCGTCATGGTGGTTTTATTGATGAAGTAGATATGTTTGACCCTGGCTTTTTTAATATTAGTCCTAGAGAAGCCATTGATTTAGATCCTCAACAAAGATTATTATTGGAAGTAAGCTGGGAGGCAATAGAAAATGCCGCTATACCTGCGGAAAAATTAAAAAATACTTCTACAGGAGTATTTATGGGAATCTGTTTTGAAGACTATTCTCATTTAAAATACCGCTCAGGGGATATTAACAAAATTGATGCTTATAGTTTTAGTGGTAATATTCGCAGTATTGCGGCTGGTCGTTTAGCCTATGTTTTAGATCTAAAAGGACCTGCTTTATTCTTGGATACATCTTGTTCTTCCTCTCTATTAGTAGTTCATTTAGCTAGCCAAAGTTTACGTCAGGGAGAATGTAGTTTAGCGTTGGTAGGAGGAGTTAATTTAATGCTTGCTCCTGAAACGACTATCGGTTTTTGTAAGTTAAAAGCTTTATCCCCAGATGGTCGTTGTAAAACATTTGATGCTAGTGCTAACGGTTATGCCAGGGGAGAAGGTTGTGGCGTCATTTTACTCAAACGTTTATCAGATGCTATAGAAGATGGAGACAATATTTTAGCTGTCATTAAAGGTAGTGCAGTTAATCATGATGGTTATAGTAATGGTTTAACGGCACCTAATGGAATTGCGCAAACAAATGTTGTTTCCCAAGCTTTAAAAAATGCTCGCTTAAAACCAGAACAAATTCAATATATAGAAGCTCATGGCACAGGTACTTCTTTGGGAGATCCCATTGAAGTATTAGCTTTAGGGGAGGTTTTTGGAGAATCACATAATAAAGTACAACCTTTATATATTGGTTCAGTCAAGACTAATTTTGGTCATACAGAAGCAGCAGCAGGTGTTGCTGGCTTAATGAAAATAGTTCTATCTTTACAACATCAGCAAATACCACCCAATCTTCATTATCAAAATCCCAACCCTTATATTCCTTGGGATGAATTACCTTTTAAAGTTTCTACCACATTAACTCATTGGGAGTCTCAAGAAGAAAAAAGACGAGCAGGAGTTAGTTCTTTTGGTATGAGTGGGACTAATGCTCATGTTATCCTAGAAGAAAGTCCTGTTTCTAGAAAAGGTAAAAAGCCAAATTTACATGAGCGGCCTCTACATTTATTAACTTTATCGGCGAAAACGGATACTGCTCTAACTGAGTTGGTTAGTCGCTATCGCGCTTATCTAGAAACTCATCCAGATTTAGCTTTAGAAGATATTTGTTTTACTGCCAATACAGGGCGGACACATTTTAATCATCGATTAGCAGTAGTATCTTCTCATATTTCAGAAGCGATCGCTAAATTAAATCAATGGAGTGGGAAAGAAGAAGTTACAGGAATTGTTTCAGGAGAAATATTAAATAGCCATCAAAACCCTAGAATAGCTTTTTTATTCACTGGGCAAGGCTCACAATATATCAATATGGGCAGGCAGTTATATGAGACTCAACCACTTTTTCGGGAGACTTTAGACGAATGCGATCGTCTTCTCAAACCTGATTTAGAAACATCTCTGTTAACAGTAATTTATCCTGAAAATAATCAAGGATTAGATAATTCTGTCATTAATCAAACAGCTTATACTCAACCAGCTTTGTTTGCAATAGAATATGCTCTGTATCAACTTTGGAAGTCTTGGGGAATCAAACCAGATGTAGTCATGGGGCATAGTGTGGGAGAATATGTAGCAGCAACAGTAGCAGGAGTATTTAGTTTAGAGGATGGATTAAAACTGATTGCTCATCGAGGAAAATTAATGCAAGAACTACCTGCAGGTGGTGAGATGGTAGCAGTAATGGCATCAGAAACTAAAATAACCCCTATGATTGAGCCACACACAGAAAAAGTTTCTCTAGCAGCCATTAATGGACTTGAAAGTGTAGTCATTTCTGGAGAAGCAAAAACTCTGGAAAAGATTATTAGCCAACTACAATCAGAAGGAATAAAAACTAAAAAGCTAAAAGTTTCTCACGCTTTCCATTCACCTTTAATGGAGCCAATCTTAGAAGAATTTCAGGCGATCGCCAAGAAAATAACTTATCATTTACCCCAAATATCATTAATATCCAATCTAACAGGGAGTAGGGCTGATGAAAATATTACAAAAGCTGAATATTGGGTAGAGCATATACGTCAAGCAGTCAGATTTGCTCAAAGTATAGAAACCATCGAAAAACTAGGCTATGAAGTATTTTTAGAAATAGGACCAAAACCAATACTCTTAGGAATGGGTAAACAATGTAGCTCAAAAGATATAGGTGTGTGGTTGCCCTCTTTGCGAGAGGGAATAGATGATTGGCAACAGATGATATTTAGTTTAGCGCAATTATATCTACAGGGAGTAAAGATTGATTGGCAAGGATTTGAGCGGCACTATACTCGTGAGAAAGTTGTTTTGCCCACCTATCCCTTTCAAAAAAAACGCTATTGGATAGAGACTATTCCGAAACAAAATATCCCTGCTACACAAAATATCCCCAATACACAGAATATTCCTTCCATCTTTGGACATCAGCTTTGGACTTTGCCAGCACTTGTAAGTCAATGTGCTAACAAAATGCCATTAAAAGAGTCAGCAATAGATCTACATCTAGTTGATCTTCTAGAGCGTTTACCTACAGATATTGTTTCTGTAAATAACCAAAAGATTGAAATCCTGCGTTCAAAAGATCAACCGATAGTTGTTGCCCAATTTGAGATAGTTCCTTCCTCCGAAAAAGCTTGGTCAAAAATTGAATTACCTAAAGAACCACCTAATCATCAAACAGCGAAGACTTGGCAAGACAAAATGCAAAATCAGATGGTCAGTTATGGAACATCTCTCACACTCAAAGAAATTAACATAATTAACAACCATTTAATTGCAGCCATTAAAGCCAATGCTACTGACTTAGAAGCTTGCTTACAACTTGCCACTGATTTAGCATATGCCTCTTTGGATAATCCAAAACCTTTTATTGCAGTTCATCTAAAAGGTTTACAAATCCCTCATAGCCAAAATCAAATACATTGGTTGGAGATACACCATAAGGGTAAATCTTCACATCCTGCGATCGCCTTACTCAACTTGGATAGAGAAATCATGGTCAAAATTGAAGATATGTCTGCTGAACCTCTATAGCCCACATTCCTCAGGTTAACAGTGCTGCTGGGGGATTTTTTTTTGACAAACTGGCGGACAGAAAATAATTAACAGGATTTAGGCAAAGACGCCATTTATATTACGATTATGATCTATCTGTATCAACTGACAAGGCTTTCAGGGATTTTTCTAGACCATAAAATGTATAATACCATGGGTGAAAAAAGAATGTTACAAATGAGTGTCTGGAAGTCTATACCTGTAGGGATTTTGCTATAGCAGTGATTATTCAAATTGGTATAAGTGCCATTAGGCGCTATTTTTTCTATTGATAAAGGATAATTTTTCAAACTAAAGATTTCAAATAAGTTTCATGAACATTAGACTAGAGTAAAACTATTATGAACACAATTAAAAATGAAAATGTTGAAGTAGCAGTTATTGGTGGGGGCGCCATAGGCATTATTGCAGGAAAATGGCTCAAACATTATTCAATTCCCTATCTGTTATACGAAGCAGAAAATGATCTAGGAGGTACTTGGTATTTTGGTTCTGGTGCTGGAAGAGTTTATGAAACTACTCATGTTATATCTTCTAAGACAAACACTGAATTCAGTGATCACCCAATGCCTGCTGATTATCCAGCTTATCCAAATCATGCACAAATCCTTCAATATCTACGAGATGTTGCAACTGAGTTTGGGGTTTACTCCCATGCTCGATTTGAGCATACACTTGCACAACTTGAACCATTAGGGGATAAATGGAAACTGAGATTTAACAATGGAGTTGAGACTGTAGCATCAGCAGTGATTGTGGGTACTGGTAGATTAAGGAAACCAATTATCCCCAATTATCCAGGCTCCTTTGATGGTACTATATTTCACTCTAGTGAATATCGCTCCCCTGAACAACTGCGTGGAAAAAGGGTACTGGTAGTAGGTGGTGGTAACTCTGGTTGTGATATTGCTAATGATGCTGCTCTCTATTCTGCTTATGCGTGTCACAGCACTCGCCGTGGCTATCACTATATGCCAAAGTTTATTGAAGGACAACCAACCCAAGATTGGATGATGAGTATGGTGACTCAGCTTGACTCTGAACAAGAAGTTTGGCGTCATGCAGAAAGAGTATTCCATCTAGCAGGCTTCGATGGTACTGCTTTCGGGTTACCGGCTCCCGATCATCCTATTGAAGCATCTCATCCAATCATCAACTCTCAGATACTTTTTCAGATCGGACATGGGAAATTAACGCCAAAACCGGACATTGCTAGTTTTGAAGGGAAGCAAGTAATTTTTACAGATGGTTCTAAAGATATTTTTGATCTTGTTATCTTAGGAACTGGATATCAATCAATATTTCCATTTTTGAATCCCCTGGTTTTTTCAGGACGGATTGAAGACTTATACATGGGAATGTTTCACCGCTCATACGAAAATCTCATCTTTGGAGGTTTTATAGGTGCTCCTACTGGTCTAGGAAATTTGGCCAACACTACTGGACAATTCCTAGCAACTTACTTACAAGAACGAGCTTTAAGCTCTGAGAAATTCCGTATATTTCGTCGGGTAGTTGCAGGGCCTGAGCCTAGCCTTGGCCGAGAAAGATTTGTTAAAAATGAAAGACATCGAAATGAGGTGGATCTCTATGCCTTCTTAGAAGTTGCACAATTCTTGACCTCTCAACTCAAAACTAAAGATATTGAAACAGAGGTTAAGAAGTTAAATGATGAGAACGTTAATGCTTGGACTATTGAAATAAGACATTTCTTGGCAAAGGTTTCTGGTTTAGAAGAAGTATCTGAAGATATTAATCTCAATTCTTTAGGGCTTGATTCTTTAATGATATCAGAACTATTTAATTTTCTGACGACTGGCCTATCAGTTAATATTACCCCAACATTATTTTTTGAATGTAATACTCCTATCGAGCTAGGGCAAGCTTTTGCTAGCAGAGTAAAAACACCACCACCCCAAAGGAGTAAAACCTCTAAAACAGATCAATTTTCCTACCGTCTTCAGTCTTTCCGTCGTCGCCTCAAGCCGACGCATCAACCTAAGCAAGTCTTGAAAGAAAGTCCTAGTATAGCTGAAATATGGACTCGTGGTACTCATTTTTCCTTGAGTTTAGAAGCTGCCTTCAAATATGGGTTTCAACCTACTGAATACTCAACTCCCTATGGTCTTCTACCAGCTTGGAGTCGCCTAGGGGTGGGGACTCCTCTAGTTTTTATTGGAGGCCTGGGCACGACAGCAGCACTTTGGTCTTCACTTTTAGAAAAAATAGGACGAAACCATAGAGCGGTCTTAATTGATCTTCCTAACAAAGATTGGAGTGATGCTTGGATGAATGTTTCATTCTCAGAATTGGCTAAGTCTTTAGCGCTTTTACTAGAAAAAGAACTTGATAGTCCAGCAATTCTATTTGCTTTTTCCTTTGGTGGTAGAATTGCAGTGACTTTGGCTGAACATTTAGTAAATAGAATTGAAGCAATATTTACTGTTTCTACTCCCTTGCACATTGAAGATATTACAGAATATCCAGGAGCAGCTTTGGCAACTGAGTTAAAAAAACTGGAACAAAGTGGACACCCAGTTTCTTTTGCCATACCCTATTTGATTTCTAACGCTACATGGATTAACACTGCTCCTAGTTATGATTTTACGGTTAATTACCAATCTTTATTAGATACATTGCTGATTGGTGCTGATGACTTATATTTACTCAAAGAAGCTAGGCAGGATCTCTATTCTCATAATGAGAAACTTTTAGTTGTTCCTCATGGAGGTCACTTTCTGTCCCTAACTCACCCTCATATTCTTTGGAATGTCTTAGAACAGCGGATAAATAGACCTCTTGTAAAATTAGCGGTCGCTAATTCTTAGACTTTGAGTGTAACTACTGTGAGTAGAAAATTATTTAGTGATTAATGTTCTGATGATAGATAGAGCAGATTCCGGCGTTGCTGAATCAAGGGATGAATCTTTGGAAATACATCTAAGCCTACAATTCATCCCGCAAATATGCAACGCCCAGATTCCAGGTTCGTGAAGTACAGTAGCAGCCGGAGTGTAAAAGAGTTTTTGCAGTGCTTAATTATTCAATAAATCAAGTATTGAATCAGGTTTGATTGTTGGACGCTGAACTACTAACAACAGGACTTACGCAAAAACTCTATATAATGTCCAACAGTGAGACAATATTAGTCATCATAGTAGGCTGAGTAAAAATTTCTTCAAACTTATTCTCAGCCTTTTTTTCAGCGTTGTCTAGTCCATCGAACTGACGTCAGTATCAAATGTTTATCCAAAAACATAACTCTGGCTCTCCCATACGATGCTCCCGAGACGGGAGAGCGCGGTATCAAACACCAGGCAAGTTAAATTTGCTGTTGCTATTGTCTACAGATTACAACTTTAGGGTGGGCAAATATTGGCTGTTAGAGTCGACGCCCGATATTATTCGGGGCGCCTCTCCTTCAGAACCGGACGTGAGACTTTC
>JAJEAQ010000048.1 GCA_022822685.1 Trichodesmium sp. jk18x7bins.61 | reverse complement strand
GTCAAAGAATTTATCGGTAGTCAGACTTGATCTTTTTCTAAAAAACTAGAAAATCATTTAGGTGCTATTTGGTATTTTATTCATCATTATAATGAAACCATCGCCTCATCGTAATTTGATCACTACATCTACAGGAGTACCAACTTGTGATGTACCTACACTGCTGGCGCTTGCCGACTGTGAAGGAGCTAGGCAATTCAAGTCGCTCTATGTTTCTGTATGGAGAGATGCCGAAAACAGTGTAGGTTTCTGATTTCTGGTCTACCACGTAAACGAATTAAAGTATTAGTAGCCGACAAAGGTTACGACTCAAAACAAAAACGGGCTGAACTACGAAAAAGGGCGTTGCATTATTGCGGGATGATATGCAATTTTCTCCTAAGTTAAAAACTTGATTCAATGTAGGCGATCGCTTCACAATATAAATTATCTCTTCAAATTAAATTACAAAAGAAAAACTTCTGTATTTTCAGTAGTACATAAGGCGATCGCAATATTATTACTGTATTTTTAGTTAAAGGCATGCCGGCAAAAAGCGCCGAGACTCCGCGTCGTCGGCAGGAGATGGCTTACATGGTGCGGACTTTAGTGACGCACACAGCCCCTCGCCAAGGGAATGGGTAGGCTCGAGAAGCAAGAAGTAACAGGGAAGGTGTATAGTGAGGGATAAAAAGCGCCACTTTTGATGTTGGAGGAATTAAAACCTTTTTCAAATCTACTTTTGCATGAGTGCCCCTTGACTCATGCGAAGGACAGAATGTAATTGATTTCAACTTCAAACTTCCGGACATAATTGTGTCAATTATGTCTTTTTAATTTACTAAAACTCCTTGACAAATCTTTGGCAAGTCAAACAACATAGAAGAAAGATATTTCATAATCATTTTGGTCAGCAAAAAAGCTTTAGTCAAAAGAAAAAACAACAAAATGATGTACAACTGCAAGTTTTTCTTTTTTTGCTGACAGTACCAACATCCAGATCATGTGTAATAAATTTATTTACCTACAAGGAGCTACTGTGGAAAATTTAAAAGTTACATCTGAAAAAACGGTCAATCAAGTTTCTAAAATCCAACAGCTTGATACTCAACAAGTTTTATCTATGGCAATTTCTTTCCAAGAGAAAGAAGTATTGAAAGTTAAAAATCCTATTTGTACTCAGTTATTGACTGCTTTATATAAGCGTTTTGTCAGCAATATTTTTGTAGAAAAACTAGAAGAGTTTAATTCACTCAAGGGTCAACCTGTAATATATATAGCCAATCATCAAGTTGCCATAGAGTCTCTTCTCTTTCTTTGGGCTATTTCTGGAGTTTCCAATATTAATGTCAAAGCAATAGGGAAAATAGAACATAGCAAAAATACTTGGATCAATGAATTTATGAAACAGTGGTCAAGTTACCCAAATACAAAATTTTCCTGCTCTGATGTAATGTTTTACTTTAATCGAGAAAACCAGAAATCTATATATAACATTTTGAAAAAAATAAAAACACAACTAGGGCAGCAAAGTTGTTCTTTATTGATTCATGTGGATGGAACTAGGAATTTAAGCTGTCGTCAACCAGTAACTAATTTGGGTAGGATTTTTATTCGTCTAGCTTTAGAGTTATAAATTCCCATTATACCGGTGAAATTTGTTGGAGGTTTACTTATTAAACCAGTGGAAAGCCGTTTAGAGTTTCCCTTTGCCTATACTTACCAAAGTTATCATTTAGGAGGAGCAATTTATCCTAAAAGTCTTAGTTCTCTTTCTTCTTCTGAATCTAAAACCATGATTTTACAACGACTCAACCAACTTGCTGAATTCCCTGCAACTAGCTTTCCTAATCTTGAAGATCGCATTTTTCAAAAAAAAGTAGAAAAATGGATGGAAAAAACAAAAGTCTCAGAAGTCAAAGCAGTTCTTTACCAGCTTTTTGCAGAAATTGAAGAGCCTAGTGATGAGGTAAAAATATTACTGGCAGGTATTAAAAAAGGTAATTTTAAAGATACTAATTCTCCAGAAGAACAATGGTTAAAACAGTTTGGAGAATGGCTGATTAGCTGATATTCGCTCATCAATTGATTCAGATAATTAAGAAGGCCAGAATTAAGAGCCAAGAGGCAAGAGTAAACTCCACTAATAAATTCGCGGGTATAAATCAAGAATTAATTTGTTTTTTTCCTCAATTAATCCAGGGGCTTCTACCATTTGGTAAGCAAAAAAAGCTTTAGTTTTTATTTGGAAATTTTTCCCTATTGCCTATTGCCTATTGCTGATTGCCTTACCCTTAGGGCTGGTGATTAAATCAAGGAATCAGTAAAAAGGTAAATCCCCTTTAATTGAAGACCAGCAATTCAGAAGAAGCGTGGAGGAAGCGAAACCCTATATCTGCGAAAAAGTAAGAAAGGAAGATTTACATATTAGACATCTCCAAAATAAAAATTAAGGTAAAATTGTAGTGACAAATTTCTAAAAACCACCCACTAATGACTCAGATATTAGAATATCTTGAAAACCATCCAAAAGAAGTAAAAAGAGTTCTTGGTATTACTGATAAGCAATTCAATAAATTAATAGAAAATGCTCAAAATATAGAGGAGAAGAAAAAGCAAGCCATCGCTGAAACAGAAAAACGATTAATTAAAGCAGGAGGAGGCAGAAAAAAGCTTTTAAAATCATCAGATAAAATTACATTAACTTTATATTATTTACATCATGTACCCACATTTCAAGTACTAGGAATAAATTTTGGGGTTAGTGAATCGACTGCCAACAATATATTTCATTATTGGATAGACATTTGGCAAGAGTTGTTACCACCCAGCTGATGAGAAGAATTCCCGGAAAAAGAAAATGAATATTTATGGATACAGCGCGACCTGTTCAGGTCGCCTGTCGCCGACATGAATGCTCCGCATTCCGTAAGGAAAGCTCCGACTCTTGGAGGCAACTGGTCGTCTGGACTGGGACATCGAGTCCCCTAGGGATTTTCACCCCGAGCCTACACGGAAAAGACTCTATGAGTCCGGTTACTCCTGTTCATGTCGGCGACAGGCTCAAGTAAGCAATGAAACAGTCCGAATGCAAACCCCGTTTGAGCCTGTCGCCGACATGTTGAGCCTGTCGGCGACCTGTTTCGTGGCGACCTGAACATGTAATGTTTTAGCTAAAACAGGTCGCCGACCAAAAAGGTAAGGCCTTACCTTTTTGGCCGAAAAGTAGGCTCACCCACCAGGGGTTAGGTGGAATGGAGCAAGAGGGAAAGAGGTGGAAAGGTGAACACAGTCGCGCGTTGTTGATTATTCATGTAGCTTTAGCTAAAACTGCGTAATTTACAGAACAGCCAAATTATCCCTGGCAGGCTGTAACCAAAAAGTAAGGAGGTGATACAGATGCTTATATATCATCTGTATGTGAAAACAAAATCCCGACCGC
>JAJEAQ010000328.1 GCA_022822685.1 Trichodesmium sp. jk18x7bins.61 | reverse complement strand
GAAACCCATCACATAGTGCCTGTGAAGGAAAGAGGAACTGATGACAAGGAGAATCTGAGCCATATGCACAGAGGGTGTCATATTCATATAGCTTTAGCTAAAAGCGTTGAGCCTGTCGCGCGACCTAAGAAAGCTCCGACTGGGGGAGGCAACAGGTACATTCAAAAACCTTGGATTGTTTAGCTGTTCGTAAGGCTTGAGCCCTGTGATGGGAAACTGTCACCCACGGTTCAAAGGGGAGGGAACAGGAGTAATCCTCATTGAGCCTGTCGCCGACAGCCTCAACCTGACCCGATGGAGCGCCGCATCGCAACTACAAACAAAAATTTTTTATACGCAATTAAGTGGACATGACATCACTGCTCTAAACTAGATATTCTAGCGCGATCGCACAAACTTATCTAACCTAGCCATCCCTTTTTCTATAGTTACTAAGTCAGTCGCATAAGATATTCTAATGTGGTCATCAGCACCGAAAGCAATACCAGGAATAACAGCGACGTTTTGCTCTGTTAATAAAGCATTACAAAATTCTAGGGAAGTGCAACCTATCTTACTAATATTGGCAAACATATAGAAAGCTCCCTCTGGTTGACTACAGGTAATACCCGGTATGGCATTAAGCAACTGATAAATTACCTCTCGGCGTTTGATAAAAGCTTGACGCATTTCTTCAACACAATCTTGAGATGATTCTAATGCAGCGATCGCTCCATACTGAGCAAAAGTACAAACATTGGAGGTACTATGACTTTGAATCTTGACTGTAGCATTAATCAATTCTTTGGGTGCTGCCAAATATCCTATGCGCCAACCTGTCATGGAATAAGCTTTAGCAAATCCATTACTAATAATAGTTTTTTCAAATATTTCTGAGTTGACTTCAGCAATGCTTAGGTGTTTAGCACCATCATAGATAATTTTTTCGTAGATCTCATCAGAAACTACCAGGATATCTTGCTCTATTATTACTTTTGCTAATGCTTCAATTTCTGCTGGTGTATAAACCATCCCAGTTGGATTAGATGGAGAGTTGAGAACAAATAATTTTGTTTTAGTAGTAATGCCTTGGCGCAGTTGCTCTGGCGTAACTTTATAACCTGTTTGAGCATCAGTGGTCAAAATTATTGGCTCTCCTCCTGCCAGTTTGACTATTTCTGGATAACTTAACCAATAGGGTGCTGGAATGATTACCTCGTCTCCAGGCTCAATTAGTGCCAACATCAGATTAAATAGAGAATGTTTCCCTCCATTGGTGACAATAATATTTTCAGTTTCGTAGTGTAGGCCATTTTCTCTCTTGAGTTTGTGGGCGATCGCTTCTCTGAGTTTCAGCTCTCCCGCTGCTGGGCCATATTTAGTCTGACCTGCTTCCAGAGCTTTTTGAGCGGCTGCCTTAATATGTTCTGGGGTATCAAAGTCAGGTTCCCCGGCACTGAAACTACAAACATCTATTCCCTCAGCTTTCATTGCTTTTGCTTTAGCGGAGATAGCCAAGGTTAGGGATGGTGGTACTTTACCAACTCTTGCTGCCAGTTTCATCTTTTAAATAGACTTTTAAATCGACATAGAGAATAATAACATTCGTAGTTATCAATTGAGATGGAAGCCTCAAAGATGGAACTATACCATGCTTCGATAATTAGTTATAAAAAAGTATTTGTTTGTAGTTGCGATGGGGCGCCCCATCGCAACTACGAGCCTAATCTAAACTGAAGGTTTTGTTTTAAATACACAAAACCTCTTGGGTTATAGCCTAGCGGTATCTACAATGAGTTGGGGTTTGTAGACACTCCTAGGCTGCCGTGATGAATCTATTCAATTTTCCCTTCTGTTATTTGCCTGCTTCAATCTTTGGCTTTAGCCTCCAGATTTTCCAAGCGACTCCTAAATTCCTGATTTTCCTTTTTAATCTGACTTAGTTCATCACGCAACAGTTTCAATGCCTGATCAGAACCAATATTTTTCTGAACCTTCTGTATCGCTTCCTCAGCTCGACGACGCATCCGGCCATCGGGAGTCTGATTAGCTAAACTTTGCAAGATATCTATTGCTGTGACAGTTTCCATTTGCGCCAATGCAGCTACGACAGAAACCTGAGTTAAGAACAACATTTCTTGTGATAATTCTGTCAGTCGTTGTAAAATTCGTTCTAAATTAGCAGGAGACTGAGCCGTCGAAATTGTTCCCAGACAACGAATAGCGTTTAAACGCAACGACTGCGGTACACCTAGAGTAGTGTACTTCAAAATCTGATTTAGAGCTGTTTCGGATGTCTTCATCTTACTCAAACCTGATATGGCACCGCAACGCACTACCTCATTCCATCCCTCTTTTTCTTCCAATACCCACTTTAATAACTTAATTGCTTTTTCCTCAGAGGGCTTTTCATCAGAGTTAGCTTTGGCAGCAGCAATATCTCCCACTCCGCAAACAGCACTAGCTTCCACATAATAGCTAGCATCGCCATTTTTTACTAAAGACTTCAATATATTATAAGTTTCATAGGTTTTGATCTCTGTTAGTGCTTCCACCACAGCACGACGCACGCGAGCATCTTCATCTTTTAATCCTACAACTAAACCATCAAAAACCTGGTCTACTTTAATCTTTGCTAGTTGTTTGGCAACCTCCACGCGCACGCCCCAGAAAGATTCTTCTGTCAGCGCCTTTGACAAGACTTTT
>JAJEAQ010000114.1 GCA_022822685.1 Trichodesmium sp. jk18x7bins.61 | reverse complement strand
AAAAGTCTTTGTTTGTAGTTACGCTTGAGCACCTCAAATAGATATCTAGTGCTAAAGCGCAACTACGAGCCTAACTATTAATAATTATGACAACTTCTTTATTTACTCTATCTCTCACTTCCGAAGTCACCCTCATCCACAAAGATGACAAAATTATCTTACAAGCTCCCATCCGTACTGCACTCAAAAAAACAACTCCAACTCGCCAAGTTACATTTGAGCATCCTCAGTCGGGCTTGACTTCAGCATTAAATCATCTCCAATCTTCCCAGAAAACTCGCGACAAACTCAGAGCATTAGTAGCCACAAATGATGGCGATGCAGCCGCAGAAAAGTTTGATGCACAATTGCAACAATTAATAAACATAGGTTGGGTTTGCCATTCCGTTTTTCTCCTGGCAACTGCTATTCCCATAGTCGAAACAGATTATCACTTTGAATCTCCTGAAATTAAGCAACTCGAAGGCAAATTTACTCTATCTCGCTTTGCCTATTTACACCAACATCAAGGCCAAGCTATCATCGAATCTCCTCTGTCTCAAAGTAAAATAGTTGCATTAGACTGGCGATGTGCTGCTTTGCTGGCTCAGTTATCTCAACCACAAACCTCTAGGAGTTTGAGTACAGAGATTCCAGGTATTACAGAAGCAGTTGCCCAAGAGTTTCTCGCCCTACTGATGGCTACCCACATGTTATCATCACAGCCGGAAACTACCCCACTCATGTATTGGGATTTTCACGACTTACTATTTCACAGCCGCAGTCGGATGGGAAGACATAATCATCCTTCTGGGGGCACAATGCGATTTTTGGGCAAAACTGAACCCTTGCCTATTGTCAAACCGGCCATGAGTGACAAAGTGATTAAGTTAGTGCGACCTGACTTAGAATATTTGGCTCAAATTGATATTCCCTTGACAAAAGCATTGGAGTTTCGCCAATCGATTCGAGAGTACAACCAGCAACCAATGCGGGTGCAACAATTGGGAAAAATATTATATTGTTGCGCTAGGATTAAGAAGATAGAGACGATGGAAACTGAAGATTTTGGAACTCTGCATCTAAACTATCGCCCCTATCCCAGTGGTGGTGCAATTTATGAATTGGAAATTTATCCTGTAGTTAATCGTTGTCAGGGATTAGAAGCAGGGAGCTATCACTATCAACCTTTAGAGCATTGTTTGTATCAAATTTCTGGGTGGAATAGTGATGTTGAGGAATTGATAGAGGAGGCTTACAAGTCTAGTGGGGAGCAAGATAGACCTCAAATTTTATTAGTAATTACAGCTAGGTTTGGGCGATTGTTTTGGAAATATGAATCTATTGGTTACGCTTTAATCTTAAAACACGTTGGTGTGTTGTATCAGACTTTTTATTTGATGGCAACGGGAATGCACTTAGCTTCCTGTGCTTTAGGAATTGGAGATTCAGATCGTTTTGCTCAGATAACGGGGCTTGACTATTATGAAGAGTCTTCTGTTGGGGAGTTTATTCTGGGTTCAGTTAGATAAAACCTACTCATTCGCTGCTTAATTTTTAGTGTCTAAAATCTTAGACTCAATTTTTGATATAGATTTTTTGGTAGTCCTGCATAGTAATGGTAATATAATTAAGCATGGAATAAAAATTAAGTTTGTGGCTATGAATTGTCCTCAGTGCCAGTCTACTAAAATTATTAAATATGGACATACCCACTATGGTAAACCCCCCTGACCTTGTCAATATTGTGGGCGACAATTTGTGGAAAACCCTAGCCGACAGCCCATTGATGAATCCACAAGAATCATGATTGATAAAATGTTACTAGAACGTCTAGCTTGAGCAGCGATTCCCTACGGGACGCTACCTTTTTAACCATCTGTGGGAAGAGCTTTTTGAAGCCCAGAATCTCCTTGTGGTAAGTCACACCATCTACACCCAGTAATCAGAATGTACAGCAAACTATTTAAAACATGACGATATGGTACATGAGGCATTCCCAGGCCACGTTTTTCTGCTTCGGGGGAAAAATGTCCTCAAACAATTTTCATTCAAGATCATTTAATCCTCGAAAGCGTCCTGGCATTTTTTAATACACCATTATCTATACAGTAATTAGATTACCACATTATTTTTACATTAGTGGGATAGGTTCAAGTAAAATATAACCAACAAAAAAACTTGATGATGGCTGTGTCAAAAATGGTTGTGTCTCCAGCGATCAGCTTTTACTGTACCAAATATCAGTGTATCATATGAATCGTCACTCCCGCTTACCCCACCGTCCATCAAAGATTATAGGTGGGGACTATTACGGGGGATTCTGTTCAAACATACATACTATGTCTAAACCTTTTCAGCAGCCATTGCAAGAAGTCTAAGATTTTTGACTTCTTTAAATCTGCCTGTGATGTTATTCTACCTCGTCTCCGTCGTAGTTACAAGTACAATTGCATCCGTGACCTCCCTGAGATTGGGCTAGACCTGCGATCGCTGTCCAGCCTGCGGTCAGGTTTTCTTCGCAAAGTCCTTCGATTGAAGGTTTAGCGATATTAGTGCGGATTACAGGCTGATTGATTTTAGGTTCTATATTTTTTTTACCCATTGCAGTTTTCTCCTTTTTTTCTTTAATTACAAATATTTGGTATACAATTGTCATCCCCCCTTACCTCATCACTCATCAAAGATTATAGATGGAGGACGAGGGAGTCTGTTCAATTACTCAGCTATGTTTTAATTTAAATGCAAAAAGTTAAAACTTAACTTCACCTATAAAGGTTATTTTATCCTCCTTCTACTGGATGAACCTATTAGGAGAAAGAATAGAGAAAGTATATGATCGATACTCTATTATTTGTCAGGATTCAGGTATTAATATCATTTTCAAAATATATTGCTACAGAATTTATTTTGCATGACTTACCCATTTTGAGGTGATCAACGCTATATATAGTGTTGTAATCTAGTTTGAAATTACGATCTATATATAATAGTGGTTTGGCGTAATTCCTGTTTTTGATAGGAGTTGGTCATCTAGGAATTGGGAGTTGGGGGTGGGGATTTTACTGTAGGTATCTTTTTTGAATTTGGTATAAGATGTAGGAAGAAGAAAATATCAGGTCAGTAACCCTAGCAAATATTAGTGACTCATGATCAAAATTCAATCATGGCGATCGCGCCTTTCTGAATATTATGTTCGCTTTGAAAAACCTTGGTTTGTAGTTGGGATGTCGCCCCCCATGCTCAAACTCATGTCAAACTATAGGACTTCCTCCAAGCCAATACGAACTGTACTCTTACTTGGGAACTGACCAAGATCGCACTTTACCCAAAGTCACAGGCATCAAGTCAGACACATCAATAGTAAAACGATATACCTTCTTTGCCCTTCTAGTATTATCTGGGTTAAAAAACTTCAGCTTCACATCCCAACAGTTGCTATTTAAACGACAGAAGGGACTTTTCTCCACTTCAATACTGTGTAACTCCATACCGATCGCCACTGCTTCAGAAATAGTGGCAGTTGCTTGAAAAGCATTTGTAGCCGCAAAATTAATAGCGCGATCGCGATCACCCTGGCCTACATTGCGGAGGTCGTAATAAACCCGTTGCAGAAAACTCCTCAGAGATTTCCGTATTGCCTCCTCCTCAGCCTCTGCTCGTTCCTTCCTCACTGACTCAATGGCCTGATCGAGCAGCATATTCACCGTCCAACCATACATTCCACGAGGACTGTATATTTTGACCACAGGCAGAGTTTGGCCAGAAAACAGTTTCACAGTTTTATCTGT
Source organism: Trichodesmium sp. jk18x7bins.61 (assembly GCA_022822685.1). GTDB lineage: Bacteria > Cyanobacteriota > Cyanobacteriia > Cyanobacteriales > Microcoleaceae > JAJEAQ01. The sequence goes on along the minus strand of JAJEAQ010000114.1, from coordinate 5,143 downwards.
TAACCTGCCTGTAATGCTCACCCGCTCAATGTAATCTTCATTGTCTTCTGCCTCCACCTCTCCTGCTAACATATTTTGTAGGGTTTCATAAATATCATCAGCAAATGCCCCTACTGGTTGCATGGCGTAGATGGGAGTTAATTCTAAATTCAGAGTCCAGATTAAAGATTTAGCTTCATATAAATTAGCATCCAAATAATCTGCCATCTGTCTGGCATCATAAGGATTAGCTGGAACTTGAGTACCATTAAATGTCACCGCAGGCATCAACTGCTTAAATGAGTCACGCCGTGCCTCTGTACCAAAATCATAACCCACTGTTCCCAAAGCGTAAATCATATTTGACCTAGCACTAGGCATAATATCATTAGCTACTGGTTGAGCTGTGGCAGTGGGTTTACTGTCTTGAGCTATTAGCCCTGATGAGGCCTTAATCATGGTTTGAGCATTGATCGCTTCTGCCCTACGTCCTCCTAGTGGCAAGGCATAACCTGTTGTATAATTTTCCTGTGGAGTAACGACAGAGCCTTCATCCAGAATCACTTCCGAAACCGAAATCGTTGTATCTCCCGATTTAGCCTCAGTTGTAGAAACTGCCACTGCTTCTAACTGTTTTCCAGTTAACAATTGATAAGCCCCTGGCACATTCAGTTTACCTAACATACAACGTTCGACTTCTTCAGTATCTGCCAAAGTACAGGGAATGGCACTATTGATCAATGCTGCTCGTACTCCTTCTGCATCTGGGGCTGCTCCTTGCTGCAACTGCAGACTCATTAGTAGGGCTGAGATAGCTGTTATTATTGGGGCTGCACAACTGGTACCCTTGCTGCGAACTGTTTCTTCTGTTCCTGGTTGAGCACCAAGAATATTTTCTCCTGGTGCAATAATTCCTTGTTTTTGATACTGCCCTCCCCAGTTGCTAAACTTGAATACTTGCCCATTATCTTTCATTGCGCCTACTGACATCAGTCCCGGCAAGATGGCCGGCAGACACCAACATTCGCCTTTGTTGTTGCCAGTAGGGGCAACGATTAAAACGTTATTTTCTTGGGCTTGACGTACTGCTTTTTCTAGTAGTTCGTGAGCAATTCCTGTTTGGTTGGGGCGACAGGCAGCACAGTGGATAATATTTGCTCCTAAATCTACAGCCTGGTTAATGGCACGAGCTAAGTTGATGGGGTCAATATAATAGTCAGTACCGTAACCAAGGGGAATGTTAATACCCCGACATTTGTAGGCAATACCTTCAACGGGAGTACCTGGTTGTCCAAAGATATTGCTAAAGACATGGGTAGCATGGAAAGCTGCTCCCAGGATTTGCAAAGTTAGTGCGTCTGGGATAGCTTCTTTGAGTTTGCTTTGTCTGACTTCACCTTTTTCATCAGAATTCTGAATTTCTCGGTAGGCGTCTATATCTTTGGGGTCAAGTTCTACTGGTTGTTGCCAATAGGAGTTGACTTTCGTGACGTTAGCTCCTTGAAAGCAACCTCGTTCTATATCAGCGCTGCCATCTAGGAGGGCTACTGTGATGCGGGAGTCGCCTCTGGTGTGCGTCCACAATTCGCTGAGTCCGGGAATATCTGCAAAGTCTGGCACAATTCTCAGTTAATTTTTAATTATGTACTCAGACTTAGTATACACTTAAAACATATACTGAAAATGTTGCATCAAAAAAATAATAATTGTCACGTTGCTTTTTTTGCTGTTAGTATAAGTATGAGAATGATTCCATTTGTTGGTAACATTTTATAGCTAGGAATATCAAAATGAGATTACCATTACAAACAGCTCCTGTCAAAAGACCTGATATTATTTCTCCCCATCTAGCAGTAGATGTAGTTCATGGTCGCAGTAAAAATCTGGTGGCGATTCGTATGGACTTGATGCACGGGGCTAACTATAACGCTCCGGCTCCCTATAACTATCCAACTTACCACCAGATCATGTCCTCTGGTTGGGGAATAGGTCGTTGGTAGTTAGTTGCTTGGTCAAGTTAGGCGCTCGCTGACTCTTGAACAAAACTTATAATATTGTCAAACAAGGATGATTATGTCAGAACAAAAATCTTCAACTGGTAAAACAGCAAGTAGTACTCAAGAGAAAGAACAACTGCCAACAAAACTATTGGACTTTGGACAAAAAGAGTAGTTAGTGTAATGTTTACCCTAACTACTAGAGGTAGGGTTTAGAGACAGAATCAAATTTGGGATGATGTTCGTTTCTCACCTTTTTGAAAATCCTGAAGAGCATAGGAAGGCTCTGGTTCAATTTCTCCACCGAAACAAATATCTAAATAACTTTCTTGAACAAACGTCGAGGGCAGTCCCCACCTATAATCTCCGATGCGCGGTGGGGTTGAGGCACCTCGCCACATGAAAAGCTCGACTTTTTTTTAGATAAAATTACCCAAATCTGTTATAGAACCCATTTGGGTTCTTTTTAACCAATGGCTAATCTTTTAAGCATTAGCCTCACAAAACAAAGATTAATTTTGGTGGTAGCACACTCAAGAGTTCTTTTCCTACGGAATGCTTCGCAAACAAAATTTTTGACCCTTGCTTTTACATCTTTCCATCCAGGAATTTGTTCTTTCTATTACCCACCTAGCTTTTACTGGTACAAACCCTGTTTTTCCCAGTTTTTTCTTTTTCACTTTCCACAACTTCGGCGACAACCTCAACTTAATTTTGGTCATAATCCCTGGATAGATTTTCTTCAACTCCTCCATCAGCAATTCTGAATGATATCCATTGTCAAGTAGGATGGTAATTTGGGGAATATTAACAGGTTTAGATTTGAAGTAATCAATATTGTCCAACAATATTTCAATTAAGTAGATGGGCACGATAAAATGGATGTATGTTTAGTTTTGTAAAAGAGTCTGAAATAACGTAAAATGAGAGTTGTCCCCGAGGGCTTTTTTTACCTTTGGCCGTACTCGAGGGCGCAAAACGTCCATTATCTTCTCGAATACCCCTTGCGATCGCCACTGCTTGTAATGCCAAAATACTGTTGAATCAGGAGGTAAGTTTATGGGTAAGTCACACCAGTTACAACCATTCTTCAGTTAATACAAGATACCGTCTAAGATTTCTCTGTTGCTCCATTTTTGTGGCCTGGTTTCCTTCTTCTTAGGTAGTAGTGGTTCGATAATTTCCCATTCTTTGTCTGTTAAACTGCTTGAATATGGCATTTTCTCATGCTAATAGCGCGATCGCGCTATTAGTATAACCTTTTCCTAAAAATATCTCAAATAGGTTCTATAGTAGAAACAGTAATAACGACCTTGTTTATTTTACTATTATCCCACACTTATTTAATGCACTACCCCAGAGAATGCCATTGATCACTTGTCGGTGGTCGTGACTAGGTCTACCAGTTTGGGGTTTCATTGGTGGAAGTAGGGGTTTTAACTTCTCCCACTGTTCATTATTTAAGTCTCCTCGATTCATGGGCCGTCCCTCAAGGCGATCGCTTCTGCATCTAGGATACAACGAGTTTGAAAACACGCCCTAGGGGGGAGAAATTAGATACAACTTCAGAACTGCATCACAACGTTATTACAAATTGTTCTGTTTATTCCTAGCAAATTTCAGTAAATCTTGAGCTTCTTCATAATTAGTTGTTCCTGGTTTCACACTCTCTAACTGATTGATAATTGATTGAATTTTGCTCACAAGTAAACCACGCTGCGGATTATCAACAGCATATTTTTGCCAATCTGCAATCAAATTTTTAGCCTGTTTAAAAGCTTTACCTGACTCCCTTTCTGCTTGCAATCGCGTTTTGGCGTCAGTTAGATTGGCCTGATATTCAGCCAATTTAGTTTGTGCTTCTAAAAAACTGGGATTATCCATCGGTATTTCCTGCAATTGATTAATTGCTTGTTTCCATAAATTCATCACCAGTTGCCACTGTTGCTCTGGGTGTGGCTGATTTGGATCGACTTGAGCCGCTTGCAAAGCAAATATTTTTGCTGCTTCCAGTATCACATAACTGCGCTGACTACCCTTCGCCATACCCACTTCTGTTTGTAAATCTTGCTTAGAGGCTGCTAATTTTGGTGGCACCATTTTTCCTGCGAGAGTAGTAGATGGAATTTCCTCCAACTTATCTATTGCAGCCTCCCAGTTAGCGATCGCCTGCTGTTTATCTGTTGGTGTATCAGTTTGCTGATACTGCTGTTTAGCCGTTTGAATTGTTTGTTCGGCCTCTGTTAACGATGTTTGAGCATTATTTTCTTGAGATATCTTCGCCTCCATTCGCTCTATCTGTTTTCTGGCTCTTTCAAATTCATCGTAAGCAAACTCCCGAGAGCCACCAAAAAGGGTAGAATATCGCTGGGGATAATAACCTAAAAGCAATACTCGTAAAGCATCCAGGTGTTTTTTTGCTTCCGTCACCTTCTCAGTTCCCAAATTGATGTCAGCGCTAGAAGTTGCCTTATTTAGCAATTGATCAGCTTGTTCAACCTTAGCGATCGCCTGTCTATAGTTATGATCCATACTAATGTAACTAGGTAACAAAATGATCGGTGCTACTCTTGAGACAGGTTTACGAATCATTGGATAGGGTAAATTTGCCACCCAAACCACTCCCACCACTCCCACTAACGCTACAGGTATCCATGCAATTTTACTCCAAATTCCTGGGGGTTGATTTGCTTTAGCTGCTTTCTTGATAACTTTGTCACTAAAATTAGGAAATTGGTCTTTTATTGTATGACTTAACTCTTCTTCCGTGAGGTTTTCTCCTGGTTGGCATAATAATTTATCCAATCTTCTCATAACTATATCTTTTCCCACTTGTCCTACAAAATCTTTTTGAGCACATTTATTAACTTCTACTTCTAATAGCTTATAGGTTCGGTGATATAGACGTGGCATACTTTCCCTCTTAATTTATAACTACTTTTAGTCTAGCCTACACTCCGATTCATCCACCGGGGATAAAATCAGGAGTGTGGCACAGAGATATCAAAAGCAAGCATGTCCTTTGCTTATAAGTATTCAACCGCACATGATATAACTCCCGATTTTTATTTAACTTGCCTGGCGAGAAAATAAGCCCTCTCCCGATAGGGGAGCGTCGGGATGAGAGCCAGCGTTATGACGCGCGGATACACATTAGGTGTTTGGTA
>JAJEAQ010000135.1 GCA_022822685.1 Trichodesmium sp. jk18x7bins.61 | reverse complement strand
ATCTTAAGACCTATATAACCAATGATAATTTTTCCTGGTCCTAATTCTTCAGAAAAATAAAGTCGCCAAGCATCAGGAGTCATCCGTAGATGCCAACTAAAAAGACGTTCTTTAGTATCCGGACATTTAATAGTTAGTTCTTGTCTAAACTGTTGAATTCTTGAGTTACTTTCTGGGGTTGTTTTACTTGGTAAAAAATTTGGATCAAAAGCTCCATCTTTCCAACCTTGACAGTATTCTTCTAATTCCCAGAATCGTTTCTTTATTTGTTGCAAAATTGGGTGGCCGCTCTTTAGGTTTTGTAACTGTTGTTCTACTTTTTCACAGAAGATTAAATTCGGAAAAAATTCTTGTCTCCTTTCCCAGAGTGTTCGCCCATCAAACAGTAGATTTACGATGGGGTTTTTAATCCATTCGGTATGTTGTTTTACATGGCTACTTCGACTAGCATGAACAATTCGTTCGGACTGGTCAATTAACTCTTCATTTTCGTCTAATTCTGTCACCTGAAGTTCCAAAAAATCTGTATCCCATTTTGGTTCAGATAATAAACTAACCGCAAGAGAATCACTAATTAAAGCCAAACGAAGACCCTCTGCTAATTTTCCTTGATGTCGAACTTCAGACAAATCAAATTTATGTTTAATTTCTTCGACAACATCCTCACAAAAAGGAGTTTTTAGAATTAGACTACGGAAAAATCTACGCTCCTCTGCATCTACTATTTTGTCGTTACGCCAACTCGCTATAGGATAATCACAAACAAGTTCTATATTGTTAATATTACTGTGAGTCCGAAGTATAGGTCTTACACCTAGACTTTTGGCTTGGCGTAAAGTTTGAACTAACTCTGACATTAATTTTCGCGCTTTGGAAATATCAGCAATAGAAGTCTGTAGAGAAAGTTCATTAAGCACCATTTCTAAATCCATATTTATTCTTCCCTGGGTTCCAAAAGTGCTTCTAAACTATTATCCCACTCATCAAAAAAACCTTCTGGCCATTTATCGATTCGTCCGTTTCGATCTATCTGTGGGGATATAACTTCAGTGATAAATTCTCTTCCTTGTTTTCGGCGGTCAAAATAGTGTAATTGAACTTTTTTAGGATCAATTTTTCCTCGATAAACTGTTAATCTAATTCCATTTAAAACATGGTCGCTGTGAGTTTCAACTACAATTTGCATTCCACAACTAGCAGCAAGAGCTAATAATTCTCCCATTTTTGCTTGACCTTTCGGATGAAGATGTGCCTCAGGATTTTCTATTATAATTAAAGTTTCTGGTGGGGATGAAAGAATCGCTACAATAATTGGTAAAGTGTAACTAATTCCAAATCCAACATTAGTAGAATGATAATAATTACTATCTCCATAATAATATTGAAGACTGATTAAATCTATATCTTGTTTAAGATTTATTTGTAAGCGTGTACCAGGGCTAATTTCTCCCATCCAAGCTTCAACTTGATCTCTTAAAACTAGGGATTTTGCTTGTGGATGTCCTAAGCTACGATTTGGTATAGTTTTACTTTCATTGACAGATAAAAAATGGGCTGTGTATTCTCCTTTAGTGCCTAAATTTTCTAGTTGTTGAACTTGGAAATCTGACATTTCTAAAAATAAGCGAGGACCTAAACGTTCAGCTTGCAGGTAGTGAAACTTTTTGTTGAAAAGACTGGATTTGTAAACATCAGAAGCAACAGATGGCGAGTTAAGATCTAGAACATCTTTTTCTCGGTCGTAAGAGAAATTCCAAAATCCTTGATCGCCATTTTCCCAAACAATTTCAAAACCAATAAAATCCTCTTCTGCTCCTCCAAATAGTGCATTTTGAGCAGTGCCTATAGAAGCTAATTCACCATTCAGTGCTAAACCTTGATTTTCTAATAGTCCTTGTTGATAAGATTGACGCATTAATAGTAATGCTTGTAAGACAGAAGACTTGCCAGTACTATTCAGACCAGAAAGTAAAGTTAATGGCCTAAATGATAGAGATTGATTAGAAAAAGGTTTAAAATTTTTTAGATGTAACGAACTAATCATTTAGAACTTCCTTGATAATTTCTTCAATAGTTTCAAAACGATATTTTATCCTATCTTGAGCTTGAGATATCGACTTCAAAAATTCTTTGTCATCATCTACATATTTGGCAAATTTGTCTAATAATTCTTGCTTCCGATTTTTAAGTTTCTGAATCTGTTGAGAATTAAGCTGACTAATATGAAATGACCAAGTTTCAAATAATGCCTTATTAACTGGATTTTTTCTTTGTTTTTTTGGCTTGCTGAAAGCTTCATTGCCAAATATTTCTTGACAAACAATCATGGTATTTTTAAACTGATTTTCAAGTCTTTCAATTCCAGAATCAGATAAATGATTAATTTTTTTCATAGCATTATCTAAAAATTTTTCTCTACCATCCTTTGCATAATTTTTATAATAATCAGATGGTAGCATCACTGCTAAAGCACCTAGTACAAATTCTCGATCATCCATACGTTTGATTCGTGGTTCACCGAGCGGAATAACATTAGTAAATTCTGGAGATTTAGAAAGATCAAGCAATAATTTCAGGACTTTACCAGGATTAAGAGCATGACGTATTTCTTGAGGAGTTAAACGTTCTCCTCCTGTATTAATACGTTCAAAAATATTGTACTTAACTTCAGCTGGTGTACCTGGTGCAACTAGATAGACAGTAACTTGAGTTTCTTCAATACCACGTTGATATTTACGAGGCAATTCTTGATAGGTTTTACCATTAAGTTCTTTAAGATATTCCAAACCTGTTAACTGTAGTTTATTACCAATGAACTGTTTTAAAGTTGAAAGTCTTTGCAAACCATCTACTATTAACCATTGTTCTTCATTAGTACCGTCAACATAAAAAGCTGGTAAAGGAATTCTAATAATAACTGATTCAATCAATCGACTTTTAACCTTATCCTTCCATATATCAGATTGACGCTGAAAATCTGGGGCTAAATCAATAGTTTTTTCATCTATTCTTCTCACCAACTGTTCAATTGTAGGTTCCTTAGTAAAAATATTAATTTTCTCTGGGTCGTAACTTAAATTATCTTTTTCATAAGCTTCCTCCTCATTATTTTCTTCCTCTTGATCTTGGCTTGATTTTTCGTTGCTTATCATAGATTTTGCCTCCCTTTTTTAATTTTGATTATACCATCTGAGATTAGACCAGATTGATAACTGCTATTTAAAATTGACAACTACTATAAAGAAGTATAGCATCAAATACTAACCCTTGATTTTTTTTATTTATATTTAGATTAATTATCAATACCTGAATCTGAGCGATCGCTCAACTATAAAAATTTTAATTCCGCTAAAAATCTCATGCCTAAATCAAAATCAATTTCTCAAATTATCCCCCTAGTACTTGTTTCCACTCTCATCAAAACTTTTGAGAATAGAATGTCAGGCATTGAATCTAAAGGCTATTTTTGTTTAGATTAATTATCAGTGTCTGAATCTGAGCGATCGCTCAACTATAAAAATTTTAATTCCGCTAAAAATCTCATGCCTAAATCAAAATCAATTTACCGAACCATCGCCTTAATACTAATTGCAATTTTCACCACAATTACATTGGTATTAGCCTCTAATCAAATTAACAAAACTGCACAAAAAACAGAAATTCGTGGTGTTTGGATAACTAATATTGATAGTGATGTTTTATTTTCTAGTACAGCGACAAAAACAGCAGTTAATCGTTTAGCCCAACTCAACTTTAATACTCTTTATCCTACTGTTTGGCAAGGGGGTTATACTCTCTATCCTAGTCAAGTAGCACAAGAAGCATTTGGCAAATCTTTAGATCCTACTCCTGGTTTACAAGGGCGGGATGTTTTGCAAGAAATTATTACTGAAGGGCATCAAAAAGGTTTAACAATTATTCCTTGGTTTGAATTTGGTTTCATGGCACCAGCAGATTCACAATTAGCTAGATTACATCCTAATTGGTTAACAAAGCGCCGGGATGGAACTACCATAAAAATCGAAGGTGAAGATGAGAGAGTTTGGCTTAATCCTTTTCATCCTGAAGTACAAAAATTTATCTTAGATTTAATCACTGAAATTGTTACTAAATACGATTTAAATGGCATCCAATTTGACGATCATTTTTGCTTACCTGCTGAATTTGGTTATGATGATTTTACAATTAAACTATATGAACAAGAGCTTCCTGGTTTATCACCTCCGGAAAATTATCAAGAAACCTTTTGGGTGCGTTGGCGGGCTGATAAATTAAATGATTTTATGGGGCAGGTTTCTCAGGCAATAAAAACGATTAAACCAAATTGTATTATTTCCTTGTCTCCCAATCCTTTACATTTTGCTTTACCTGCTTATTTACAAGATTGGTTTACTTGGGAGAGAGAAAATTATATTGATGAAATTGTTTTACAAGTTTATCGTTCAAATATTCAACGTTTTACGAATGAGTTGGAGCGTACAGAAGTCGAGTTAGCTAAAAATAATCTGCCTTTTGCGATTGGAATTTTGACAGGTTTGAAAAATAATTCCACTCCCATGGATGCTATAGAAGAACAAGTGGAATCTGTGCGGAAGAGAAATTTTGCTGGAGTATCGTTCTTTTTCTATGAAAGTTTGTGGAGGTGGAGTAAAGAATCAGAAGAGAGCCGCAATATAGCTTGGGAACAAATTTTTAAAACTACTATGCCAAGACCAAAAATTTCTAGTTAAATTTCCCAGGGGAAAACTTCAACTGACTTCTCTTTTAGGAAAGGGAAAGAATATTAGACTTATTGCAGAAGTAAGCCAAAAGTAAAAAGTTAATTAATCAGGGCTGATACTAATTATCGAAAGGAATGTCACAAATAATTTAGCGCCTTGCTGTGTGAAATAATTGCCATAAATGATTTGATTGTGAGTTAAAGCTTTCAACTAAATCAAAGATT
>JAJEAQ010000452.1 GCA_022822685.1 Trichodesmium sp. jk18x7bins.61 | reverse complement strand
CCCCAAATTTTTTTTATAGGATACTTGCGACCCTCTCAAATATTACAGCGACATTAGCATTTTGCCTACTCGGTAAAATAAATTAACGATCTGGCTGAGGTAAGCTGGATTCACAGTGCGGCTATCTAGGAAAGTAATGTCCTGGAAATTTTGATCTAAATTTGGCGGTTATTAATGATTGGTTAAGAAGATGCTGATTTATTTGGAAAAAATATTTTAAAAAAAAAGTCTGATATATTTTATAATAAAGTCAAGAGTGATATTTTTAAAAATGATATAAAAAAAAATCCCTGATGAAATCAAGGATATGTGTGCAAATAAAATTGATGAAATAGTGATTTTTTTTTCAAAGTTAAAATTATTACATATATAGTAATCAGTTTTTAAGCTGATTACTATATATGCAATATCAATACACCAGACAATATTAGTGTTCGAAAGTCATGCTAAACCAGTAAACTTAATATCAAGGTCAATCTTAGTACTGAGGCTGATAAATTATCAGCCTGTTCAAGACTAGCCAAAACACAAGCTCCCGTTATTATCTTTGATTTAACAGCGAGTTGTTGACTTTTCCCTAGAAATTAGGAACGTTGGAACCTTAAAGCATCAATTGATTGGGCTGTTAAAAATACTCCTAAAACAGCATAACTCAACAGCATAACTATACTGCTAGTATCTACAATTCCCTGAACGATATTACTGTAGTGAGTCAGTATAGATAAATGTCTTAATGCCTCTGCTAATGGACCACTAACATTATTAGCTACCACATCAATTACCCACAGAAATAATATTAGGGCAAAGGTAAGAATCCCAGATAAAATTACACTATCTGTTAAAGAAGAAACGAACATTCCTAGTGATAATACCGCCGCAGCCAGTAATATTAAACCGCCATGTCCTAACAAAAGTAATACGGGCGCCATAGGAGGATCTGCTGCAGCAACAGCAATAGCCTCCAACCCTAATAATGGTAAGACCATTGAGATAAAAAATGTTAATACAGCTAATAACTTTCCTGTTGCTACTGTCCAGTTTGTAATAGGTGAAGTTGCTAATAATACTAAAGTTCCTCTTTTTCGTTCTTCAGCATATAAACCCATTGACAACATGGGCAGTACAAATAAAGATAGGGAACCCATAACTCCGAGATAAGCTTTTAAAAATTCGTAGGGCGCGTCTATTGGTTGGTCCACAATTCCTAACTGGTCTCTAGTTGCAATTTGTTGAATAATTCCATCCGGCCCTAACAATACAGCTACTAAAAAGTATCCTGCTAAAAGCCAAAATACTCCTGTAGTTATATAGGCTAATGGTGATGCAAAATATCCCTGTAATTCTTTTCTATAAATTGCCACAATATTGCTAATTACTACTAGCATTGTCTCATTTCCTTGCTAATTTTTTTTTATTTTATCTGCCTCTGCTAGAAGGAGTCAGCAGTTATAGCAGTTCGCTCTAGGCGTATTTATATCATGTTGAGCCTGCTGGCTCCATAAATCGGATAATTATTTATAAAAAAACTTCTAGCCCTAGAACTTCTTCCGCCCTTGACAAGTAGCAGAGGGGATGTTATAGGGGTACGTTTTTTATATTGGCAACCAAAACAACTCCTCTCAACTGGCTGAAAGCTTTAAATTTTCCTGATCTTGAGCTAGAACTTAGAGCGCTCAAACCCTTATTGTTTCTTAGGTTTCTTAAGAACATGCACTGGTAAGGTAGGGGGAATTCTCCTTTGAAAGGATGGACTCAAACAAAGTATTCTCTGAACTTCATTATCCAACAAAAAGCAGAGCATATTCTTAAGCCATTACTTATTTATAAGTATTCAACCGAACATGATATTAGAAATTATTTTTTTGTATAATTTCTCTGGGCTGCACTCAGAGCGATAATTTTTAAATACCTAAGCACACACACTATAATAATTAGTAGAAATCAACTCGCAGTCTGTCAAGATTCAATTCTTTTCTACCTGCTTTAATTATAGTGATCGCCCCAATCTATATCTTCTTATTCAGCTTCTGTTTCATTCTCATCTCCCCAAATATCTTGGACTTTATTTCTATTCTTTCGAACATCAACATTTGAGTCAATTGTTACCCCATCTTCTGCCTCAAATATATCAGTCGATGAATTTTCTGTATTTTCATCAGTCGTTAATCCTAAGAAAACTTCTTCTAAAGTCGCACGAGTTCGGCATAGTTCGAGTAAATCTAAGCCAGTAGAAAATATTGTACTAGCAATTTCTCTTCCAGATTCCATTTGGGGTAGACATTTTATTTGTACCCGACAGCGATTTTCATGCTCTAACTTAATATACTCTAAAGATTGAACTCCTGATATTTGTTCCAATAGACTTAATCCTATATCTATTGCCCGAGGTTCTCCCTCAATTTCTACTTCATATCCCCACCCACCTGCTAACCTATAACTCATTTCTTCAGGGGTATCTATAGCTGCAATTTCACCCTGATTAATAATCGCCACCCGATTACAGATCATACTAACTTCTGGTAGAATATGAGTTGATAGAATGATTGTATGGTCATACGCTAGACTTTGAATCAATCTTCTCACTTCAATAATTTGCCTAGGATCAAGGCCAACTGTTGGTTCATCTAATATAATTACCAGAGGATCATGTACTAAAGCTTGGGCGATACCAACCCTTTGTTTGTATCCTTTCGAGAGTTTTTTGATTAATACTTTCCGCTTATTTAACAGCCCACATCTTTCCATCGTTAACTTAACTTTATCCCCGCGAACACCCGCAGGAACTCGTTTAATTTTAGCCACAAAAAACAAGAATCCTTCTACTGTCATTTCTGGATACAACGGCGGTGTTTCTGGTAAATAACCAGTTAATTGTCGTACTGCCATAGAGTTTGCCTGGACATCATAACCAGCAATTTTAACTGTCCCACTCGTAGCAGGTAAATATCCAGCCAATATCCGCATTGTTGTGGTTTTGCCAGCACCATTAGGACCTAAAAATCCTAGTATTTCTCCCTGCTGTACTGCAAAGGATACTTTTTTCAGTGCTGAGGTTGAACCATAAATTTTGCTTAAATTCTCAACTTCAATCATCTCAGGTAACTCCTTACTAAAACTTCAACCTGAAGTTTGGAGGAAACAGGAGAAGTATTTGGTCAAGTATATAGCATTTGCTCAAACTTATCCCAAACTGAAACTTTCAGTGTAGGGCTTCTCTTGGAAATAGGATTATAATATTCGTTAATTTATCCACCTTGAACTATAGTAAACCCCAACTAGAAATTATTCTATGCAACTACTATGTCAATCAGGTATGAGGCTGATTAATTGTCTTCCATACCAAAACCGTCAAGCTATTAAAAACTTTAAGCAGCTTGTATCCCAGATCCGAACCGCGCGCGGTGGGGAGGATTTAAGGGGTGTATATAAAACCAAATAATATTATGTTTAGTAAAACACTTAGTTAGAGCGTATTAGTTGACTAACGATACTTTAGCCTTTATTAGAATGGGAAAGGGCTACTAAAAACTCAGATTTTTTATAAGTAAGTAAGGTAATATGATATAATTTACCTTTTGAATAAATTTCCTAGAGATGTGAGGGACTTCAGTCCCATATTGGCTCAAGAACTAAAAAAGTGAGATTTATATCACTCAATGACCCAAAATTCCTCCTCATTCTATAGACGAATGGGGAATTGAAGCATGGGGAAGTTGATATTTTACCTTGCTCCTTCTTTCTTCTTTCTGTGTAGAATAATGCTCACAATTCAAGTTAAAATACTTGATATCCAGTCTGGAGCATGAGCCTATCCCCTTTAGCAGTAGGAGTCATTGTGAAAAAAATCTCCAGGCTCTTTCTGCCTTATAAACTGCCTGAAATCTAAAAAATATGTATACATCAACTCCTCATCCTAGTTCTAAGAATAATTCTATAAGTTGTGCAATAGTGACAGTTAGCGATACCCGTACACCTGAAACAGATCAGAGTGGTCAGTTACTTCAGAAAATGCTTGAGAATGCTGGTCATACTATTACAAGATATAGAATTATTCAAGATGAAAAATTTCAAGTCGTAGCACAAATAACATCTCTATGCCAGTTAGAGGATATAAATGCTGTGATTTTTAATGGTGGTACAGGCATAGCTCCAAGAGATATTACCTATAATGCTATTGAAAATTTATTAGAAAAAACTTTGCCTGGTTTTGGCGAGTTATTTAGATGGCTAAGTTATCAAGAAATTGGCTCCAGAGCGATCGCCTCTCGTGCTACTGCTGGTACTTATCAAGGTAAATTAGTATTTTCTCTTCCTGGTTCTACTAATGCTGTAAAACTGGCTACAGAAAAGTTAATTTTACCTGAATTAGTCCACTTATCATCCCAACTGCGTGGAGTATAGAATCAAGCATAATTAGCGCGATGGGGCCGCCTAGCGGCAGCTACATCGCCCTGAACAATCTACCATCAAATGAACATTTTATACTCAATTTTCTTGTTCTTGTAAGACTAACGGGGGCGTTAATAGCTTACTTTTCAATAGATTAACTGCTTGAGCATAATAGGGATCTGAATCGGTGGCGATCGCGCCTGGTTGCCAATATAAGCGTCGTTTTTGAGAATCTGTCAATTCTAAACTCACGTCTGGAGTCACACCTTTTTTGCTGATATCAGTTCCTTTCGGAGTATAATAGTGAGCAATAGTTACTGCTAAACCAGAACCATCTGATAAAGAATGTACTGACTGCACTAAAGCTTTACCAAAAGTCTTTTCACCCATGATTACAGCACGATTATTATCTTTGAGAGCCCCTGCTAGAATTTCACTGGCACTAGCTGAATCATTATCTACCAAAACTACCATTGGCTTATCAGTTAAAGCTGAACGGTTTGCCCGCACTTCTTCCCTATTACCATATCGGTTAACTGTACTGACAATTGCACCTTTATCCATCAACATTCTAGCAATATCAATACTAATACGTAATAAACCACCAGGGTTTCCCCGCAAATCTAAAACATAACCATCAACATTTTTCTGATCTAGCTCTTCTATCGCTCTTTGCATCTGTTCTCCTGCGTGGGCGTTAAATTCTCGTAAATTAATATAGCCAATAAGTTCATTCCCTTCACGCTTGAGATCGTAATGCACTGCTTGTAACTCAATTCTGTCTCTAGTCAAAATTACGTCAAATTCTTCGTCTCCAGGCCGCATAATTTGTAGCACTAGCTCTGTACCTACATCACCTCGAATCATTCTTGCTGCTTCTGATACACTCAAGCCAGTAGTAGATTGACCATTAATTTCTATAATTTGGTCTCCTGGTAATAAACCCGCTTTCATCGCTGGTGAGTTTTCCAAAACTCCCACCACTGCGATTGTTTTGTTAAGTTCATCCTTCTTTAGTTGCATTCCGACTCCAGACATTTCCCCTGATGTTTGATTATTCAGAGCTTTAAACTGTTCAGGATTGAGAAAGCGAGTATAGGGATCGTTGAGTTCTTTTAGAGCTTCATTTAATGCCTTGTAAGCTTGTTCGCTGGAGGTGTAGCTTTTGTCTAATAAAGTTCGCCTCGTAGCTTGCCAATCTATATTATTAAAACTACCATCAACGTATTCCCGATTCACAATTTGCCATGCTTCATCTAAAACTGCTTTTGGACCATTTTCTAAACTGGCTTCAGCCGGCTTATTCAAGGTAGGGGCAAATAAAGACAAGGCTGCTGTTGTGGCGATCGCTCCACTGTATAAAATAGCTTGAAAAAAAGAGAAGCATTTTGGGGCTGAATTCATTGCTTTTTTTTGATAGTTGGACATTTATTTACTTGACACCTCCACTATTTTATGATACGCAGATACTTTTCTAGTGTAAGAAGCCTAAAATCTATAGTATCCACTGAATATATTTATCATTGTATCTATATTGACATCCTCTCTAACCTGTTAGGGAAACTCAGCCAAAAAAAGCAGTAAGATCATCAAAATACAGTTGCTGGAGACTGCCAATATATTTTTTTATCGGCGTGGCAAGAGGAAAGCAGCCAGTATATAAACTGCTGTCTTCTACGCAAAACCTACTATTTGAGATTATGATCAAAACTCAAGCCAAAACTCCTAATTTTCTAGCTTCATTATTCAATATAGCAATCCCCATAGCAGCTTTAACAGGTGTCATCACCTTACAAATCTTCTGGCCATCAGAAAGTTCTCCCTTCAAAGAAGAAATAGTTTTAGATTCAACAGAGGCATTAGTCACTCAACAAAAAAAAGCCGCACAACTAAAATTATTGAAAGCATCTCCTACTTTTGGGTTTGATAACTTGATCGCCGATTTGGTTTTTCTCCAATTTCTGCAATATTTTGGGGATGATATAGCAAGAAATCAAACTGGTTATTCTCTCAGTGAAGATTATTTTGACATAATCACTCGCTTAGAGCCACGATGGGCTGATGTTTATTTGTTCGTGTCGAATTCACTATCTATATATGAAGGTAAGCCCAAAGTAGCTGTAGAATACATGACTCGTGGTACTGATGCACTTTCACCAGAAATACATGCAAAAGCTTGGCAAGTATGGAGATGGAAGGGTATAGATCAATTACTTTTAGTGGGCGACATTCCTGGTGCAATTCATTCTCACGAAATGGCAGCCAAGTGGGTGGATTTAACATCCTATCAAGACTTATTCAAAAAAACAGCAGAATTTCTTAAGCAAAACCCTGAAAATAAGTTAATTAAATTTAATGGCTGGTTGTGGGTATATTATCAAACACAAGATCAGAAAGTACGTGAACGAGCTAAACAAGAAATTCTCGAACTTGGTGGAAAAGTGGAAATGAGTCAAGAAGGGAAAATGCGTTTTGTTTGGCCAGAAGATTCTGATTAGAGGCAATAAGCAAGAGAGAGCGACTCTGATGAAGGAAAATCAAATTATTCAGCGAAACAAAAAAAATAAGACAATAGTTTTGTTGTTGCTTTTGCCAATAATTTCTGGTCTATTAGTATGGCTGGCGGGAAATGCTATTTTGCTCCACTCAGCAGCACAGGCTCCAGTAGGCGCTTATTTGGTTTTGGGTGGGAGTATTAAACGGGAAATGTATATTGCTCAAGTAGCTAAACAGTATCCTCAGATCCCGATCTTAATTTCTAAAGGTTCTCAAGATCCTTGCATTGTGGGATTATTTCAAAGGGAAAATTCTTCTATGGAGCAAGTATGGCTAGAACATTGTGCTAATTCTACTTTTGGCAACTTCTATTTTTCTTTGCCCATCCTCAAAAAATGGGGAGTGCAACATATTAAATTGGTAACATCTCCTACCCATCTGCCCAGGGCAAAGTGGTTAGCACAAATTATTCTGGGGTTTAATGGCATCTGGGTGGAAACTGATATTGTTAAGGAAGTGGGTGTACCAGGTAACAGAGAATCTCCCCTGAAGATTGTTTTAGATGTAATTCGTAGTTTAATGTGGGCGGTAGGGAGTCAGGTAATGGAAACAAAATGTCAAGTTGTGTACAAACTCACGGAAGTGAATATGATACAACACTGCCAGTCTGGTTTTAAATGTGAACGCCAAGCTCAATTGGAGTCTGAGTCGATTTGTACTCCTTAACACTGCTGGAGCAAAATGATACAAAGTTTCACAATGTAATGGCTTGATGGAACATCTTTTAACAAACTATAGCAACCGCCAGAGCAGTTAGGATACAGGATAGTGTCTTATATATAGGGATTCGCGTTTCATGTGCGTAGCTCTCGCGCTCCGAGAAGGAATCGCCGAATTATGGATAAACCCTACAGTTAGGATCTATAGCGCATCCCTATGCATGGCTCTTGCCTCTTACCTTTCAAGCCATATTTTTGTCCTAACCAAAAAAAACTTGCTGCTATATCTGCTTGAGAGATTCAATTTCAGTTAGGTTTAAGTCTCGCCACTCACCAGGTTGAAGTTCATTTAAGTGGAGGTTAGCGATCGCGACTCTAACTAATCGCAGTGTAGGAAAGCCAACAGCCGCAGTCATTCTTCGCACTTGACGATTACGGCCTTCTGTGAGAATGATTTCTAACCATGCAGTGGGAATAGTTTTACGAAATCGGATGGGTGGATTACGGGGTGGAAGCGAGGGTTCTACTGATAACAATTTTACTTTTGCTGGTTGAGTCTGATAATTTTTAATTATTACACCTGCCTGTAATTGTCTTAACGCTCTTTCATCTGGTATCCGCTCTACTTGTACCCAATAAGTGCGAGGATGAGCAAATTTAGGATTGCTGAGTTGATGTTGAAATTGTCCATGGTTTGTTAATAATAAAAGTCCTTCACTATTTTGGTCTAATCTGCCAACGGGATAAACTGAAGAAACCGAAATATAATCTTTGAGAGTATAACGTTGATGGCTGCTATCAGTATTGTCAGTAAACTGACTTAAGACATTATAAGGCTTATTAAATAAAATGTATCGATAAGTCATAAGTTGTATTTAATTAGGCAATATAAATAAAAAAATAGCAATTCAAAAAGTTTTCATAATTGTACGATTAGGAATTAGGAGTTAGGAGTTAGGAGTTAGGAGTTAGGGAAAGAGCAGGAGCCGCTCTCAATAGCCGAATTACTGGT
>JAJEAQ010000577.1 GCA_022822685.1 Trichodesmium sp. jk18x7bins.61 | reverse complement strand
AAGACCAGGATCGTACACAGAGGGTGAAGGATTTAACTTCAAGGGGTTCAATCTACCCCATGACAATGGCCAATTACTAAGAAAACCCCAGAAAGAAAAAGTCTTAAAGTTTTGTAAAAAAATCGGGGAAACTCTAACAGACAACAAAACAAGAGAACAATTCCGTAGTTATTCAAAAACTAAATCCCCTTCTCTGTGGTTTAGCTAACTACTCCTCTGTAGTAGTTAGCAAAGAAACCTTTAATTATATCCAATACCGGGTGTTTCAATATCTCTGGCGTTGGGCAAAAAGGCGACTGGCCATTCATGTAGCTTTAGCTAAAGCTACATGAAAGCTCCGACTGGGGTCGGCCACCAACCTAAAAAGTGGGTCAAAAACAAATACTTCAAACGATATCAAGGGGTGGATTGGACATTTGAGCTGAAGCTACTTGTTGAGCCACCTCGCCACGAAACAGGGAGCCACGAAACAGGGAGCCACGAAACAGGGAGCCGACAGGCTCAAAGTCAAAGGGCCAGCAAGTCCAGAGGACCCTTTACTCCCTGAAGACTGGCCAAAAGGTCAACACATTCAGGTCGCGCGACAGGCGACCTGAAAGCTCCGACTCTTGGAGGCAACAAGGGGAAACAATACAGAGCCTTGGGTTCAAAATATGTTTCAGGTCGCGCGACAGGCTCAACAAGTAGGCGACAGGCTCAACGCTTGAGCCTGTCGCGCGACCTAAGAAAGCTCCGACTGGGGCCGGCCACCTGACCCGACAGTTAAGCAGATATGATATCAATTTATGAACAAAAAAACAGATAAAAATTTGACCATACCCGTGATGAATCTACCCAAGGTAGATTCGCCGTTTTTTCAACAAATTTTCAACCAGTTAAGTTTAGACCATGAAACTCAAAAACTTGTCAAACAATTTGCAGAACAAGGATATATAATTATCGATGATCTGGGTATAGAAAATATTGCAGAAACCACAGATAAAATTGTTAAAGATTTAACTCCTATATATGGTCATAAAGGTAAAGTAGAATCAGCTTGGATTTATCATGATCGAATTCAAGATGCTTGGACTTTCAATCAAGATGCTAAAAAAATTGCCACGGCACCCCAAATTATTAATCTATTAAAAATACTTTATCAGCGAGAACCAATCCCATTTCAAACTCTAAATTTTAGGTTTGGTACTCAACAATCTACTCACAGTGATAGTATACATTTTAGTTCAGTTCCAGCTAGATTTATGTGTGGGGTTTGGGTAGCTTTGGAAGATATAGATGCCAATAATGGTCCGCTACATTATTATCCAGGGAGTCATAAGTTACCAATTTTCGACTTAAACGATTTGGGAATTACAGGCAGTTATCAAAATAAACCCTATGATACTTATCCAATATATGAAGAGTTTTTACAGTCATTAATTGAACAGAATGGCTTAGAAAAAGTAGAACTTTATATTAAGAAAGGACAAGCTTTAATTTGGGCAGCCAATTTATTGCATGGTGGCAGTCTGGTTTTAGATAAAAATAGAACGAGATATAGTCAAGTAACACATTATTATTTTTCTGACTGTATGTATTATATACCCTTACTTTCTGACCCATTTCTACATAGAATTCATCTCAAGGAAGTCAGGAATATTATTACAGGTGAAATAGTAAATCATGTTTATAATGGGGAGACAGTTTCAGTTCATCCAGA
Organism: Trichodesmium sp. jk18x7bins.61; assembly: GCA_022822685.1. Lineage (GTDB taxonomy): Bacteria > Cyanobacteriota > Cyanobacteriia > Cyanobacteriales > Microcoleaceae > JAJEAQ01. The sequence continues at coordinate 6,849 of JAJEAQ010000577.1, read as the reverse complement.
AAAGTATGAGATAGAAAGATTAAAATATCAACTATTACAATTTCAGGAGGAGTTAGAAAAACTGCGACCTATAGTCAGAGAATCTCAGGATGAGCTGAGTGTATTAAAACCTCAACTTCAAACAGTTGAGGCAGAATTAGAAAAATTAAGAACTCAGTTATATAATTCTCAAGCAGAATTTTAATTATTAAAATCTCAAAATCACCTACTTGAAGCAGAGTTAAAGAATTTAAGAACTAAGTTGTATGAAACTGAATCAAAGTTTTGATACTAATAGTACCGCTATGGGTAAGTCAAAAGGCAAAAAAAAGACGGGGCTTACAAGGTGCGGACTTTAGTTACGCACACAGCCCAGACCAAAGGTAAATTGTAGGCAACAGAGGCAAAAGGAAAAAGTCTTATAGTGAAATTAAACCCGAACAAAGTTATTTTGAATATGGGAATGAATAATCGCGAGGTTTTAAATAACCCAATTTCTCCATTTTGAGTATAACTTTTTCTTTACTTTCTGAGACAGCTTCTAGGTCAGTTTGACATTCAACTTCAGGATTAGTTGGTGCTTCATAAGGTAAATCAATACCAGTAAACTCTCTAATTTCACCTGTTCTGGCAAGTCTGTAAAGCCCTTTATTATCCCGTGCTTCACAAACATCTAGGGGAGCATTAACATATACTTCCATAAAGTTTCCAATTCGTTTTCTAACCTCAGTACGAACTTGATGATAAGGAGAAATAGCAGATACTAAAACAATCACACCATTGCGAGTTAAAAGATGAGCTAAAAAGCCAATTATGCGAATATTTTCATCTCTGTCAGCTTTACTAAAACCCAAATTTTTACCAATGTCTTGACGTACAACACTACTATCAAGAACTTCTACTGTATAATGACGCGATCGCAACTCTTCTGCTACGGCCAGACTCAGAGTGGTTTTACCTGCACAACTTAAGCCAGTAAACCATACTGTTAGGCCAGTTTTATTCATGTTTTTCATTCACAAAATCCTATAAAAATCAAGTTTAAATCCTGACTAATATCAATTAAAAAAAGATGGTTACAGTAGGCGGTGAGTAGTTAGGTGAGTTAAATATTGAGTTATTTGGCTCAAATAATAAGCTTGGCGATTTTGGCCTACTCTAGAGATACATAATTTCTGCCTCCTACCTACTATTCAAAACTTTGTATCAACATTTGTTGAAATTGATCTAAAAAACAGGAAATTTAGTCTATTGACTTTAACATGCTAACTATGATACCATGATCGTTTATTTAATAACAACTCAAGTACCAAGTATATTCTAAGATGTAACTACTAAATCAGTTATAAAAGCTCAGGAGAATGCAACTGAAGTCACGCCCATAGTTTTTCATCCTCTGGATTCATCACGGAGGCTTTCAAAATACCAAAGATTTTTTAGGTGAAACAAAAAGATTATCTTAATACCTTAAATAATTAAACATAGACATCTCCACGTTAAAACTTAATATATAAATGGAAAATATCAAATATCTTCGTACTTGGTTACGCATATCTCGTCAACCTCAGTACCGTTGGCTTTGGTTTGTCGCTGCAGCACTCATCTATATAGGCATTCTCTTGTTTCCAATGACAGGAGTAGAAAAGGAAGCAAAAGGAGCTTTAGCAGTATTTGGAGTAACAGCTTTTTTGTGGGCAACTAATACACTACCAGTAGCAGTCACAGGCTTAATGGTGCTGTTTTTAATTCCCTTCAGTGGTAGTTTGTCCGCCACAGAAACTTATGCCTATTTTGGCAACAAAGCAGTATTCTTTGTATTGGGATCATTTATTCTGGCCAGTCCTATTCAACGTTCAGGACTAAGTACCCGTCTTGCCCTAACAGTAGTTTCCCGTTTTGGCAATACCCAAAATACTCTAATTGCTTCTATCTTAATTCTTTCAGCAGTAATGTCTTTTGTGATTAGTTCTTATGCAGTCACAGCAATGTTATTCCCTGTGGTAATCGAAGTTGTACAAGCTGCAGGAGCCAAACCAGGTGGACGTTTTGGACTAGCAGCATTTTTAGCTTTGGGTTGGGGTTGTGGCATTGGTGGTATCGCAACTTTACTAGGAGGTGCCAGAGCCCCTCTAGCATTAGGAGTGCTACGAAGCACTCCTAATGGAGAATATGATATTAGCTTCGTGGATTGGTTTATTTGGTCTATTCCCTTAGTTGTGTTAATGTTGATTGTGTCTTATTTTGTGTTGTTACAAATAGGTAAAGGTATAGTTGTGTCTTTGCCTACTGCACGTAAGTTTCTAGAACTTAGAGCCAAAAGTCTTGGAGCAATTTCGTCAAGAGAAATTGGTACATTAGTATTAGTGACGGTGATAGTTTTATTGTGGATTTTTCAGGGGAAAACTTGGGGGCTAGATACAATAGCTTTCTTTGGGGTTATGTGTAGCTTTGTGTTGGGGTTGGCAAGTTGGCAAGAAGTAGAAGAAGATGTTAACTGGGGTATTTTTTTGATGTATGGTAGCGCTATTGCCCTGAGTGCAGTATTGAGAGATACAGGAGCAGCACAAGCATTAGCAGAAAGCTTATTGGGATCATGGATTAGTTCTGGTTTTGTTTGTTTTGTGGCAATAGTTTTAATTATTACGATCTTGACGGAGGGAATGAGTAATGCTGCAGCAGTAGCAGTATTAATGCCTGTTGGACTAGCTTTAGCAACTAAATATGGAATCGATCCTCGGGCAATGACATTGGGTATTACTCTGCCATCTGGTTTAGCTTTTCTTTTACCAGTTAGTACTCCAGTAATGGCCATTATTATGGGTAGTGGTTATGTTTCACCCTCTGAAGCTTTTAAGCGTGGCTTGTTGCTAAAATTATTAGGTTTCTTGATCTTCTTGGCAATGGCGAAATTTTATTGGCCTTTATTTGGGCTAGGGGTGTAAGACATGAGTATTTGGTTCGCGATCGCAAATCCCTATGCTTATGATCAAGCAATGCGGAAAGCATTTTCCGAAGCGCAACAACGTCAAAGTAAATTGAGGGTTGTGTTTTTTATTAATAATAATTCTATAAATGATGTGATTGGTGAACTTGGGATGAGTGGTTGGCTGGGCTCTAATCCTCTACATAAACTACAAAACTCTATGTTGGAAGGTTATCGCGCTCTAGCTGGCGATGTGTTGAAGCGGGTGCAACGTAAAGCTAAAGAAAAGGAAGTAGAATTAGAAACTCAGGAAGTAGTAGAAAGACCTAGTTTAGAGAAATATTTGATTGATGCTGTAGAGCAAGGTGCAGAAAAAATTATTATTGCTGGCCCAGAGTTACTGACAAACAAAATTGGAAATTTGCCGAATATAGCAGAGTATATCGAAGAAAATTAAGATTCTTCATCTGGCCCATGGAAATCCTGGACAACAAATAGCGATCGCTCAGTTGCTCAAAGTAGAAAGGGGGCCTAATGGAATAATTCCACCAGGGTTAAGAGGAAAAAGGTTTCCATAATAATCTGTTTTAACTGCTTCTAGATTACAAGTATCTGCTATTCCTGGAAGTTGATATAAATCTTGTAGATAAGCACTTAAATATTTATAGTCTTGAATTCTCCGCCAGTTGCACTTAAAAAGTCCATAGTAAACAGCATCAAATCGGAATAACGTGGTAAACAAACGTACATCTGCTAATGTAACTGTGTCACTACAAAGATATCGACTTGTTGAAAGTATATTGTCAATTTCATCTAAAGTGCTGAACAATTCCTGACAAGCTTTTTCATAGGCTTCTTGACTTTGGGCAAACCCGCAACAATAAACTCCATTATTTACTGTGTGGTAAATCTTTTGATTCCAATGGTCTATTTTCGCTTTTAGTTGTTCTGGATAAAGATCTAGAGTAGGGTTTTGGGCAAACTGATTAAATTCAGCGTTGAGCATCACAATAATTTCTGCACTCTCATTATTAACAATTGTTTTTGTCTCCTCATCCCAAAGTACAGGTACAGTTGCACGCCCATTATAATTTGGCTTGGCTAGGTTATACAATTCTGGTAGAGTACGACATCCTTCTTGTTCCTCCTCAAATGCCCAAATACCCCGATCGCCTTCTGGGGATAGAATACTGACTGAGATAGCATCTTCCAAGCCTTTGAGGGATCGAACAACAAGAGTTCGGTGTGCCCAAGGGCAACTAAGGCCAACAAATAGACGGTAGCGTTGAGCAGCTGGTTGATATTTTTTTTCCGCTTCTATTCCTACTGTTTCTCGAAATTGGCTAGCAGGGCGAATATATTCCCCTACATTATTTCTAGGAGCAAGTCTTGACATCATTATTTGCCAGAGATTTGTCCAAACCCATTTCCCTAACTTAATTGTTAGAGAAGGTGGAAGTGATTTGCGTTTGTCAACCATTTGCTTTTGACAAAATCAAGTAAGGTTTTTATATGAGGATTGTTATCAATACAGCAGTCTAACATCACTTCTTGAAATGACACAATTAAATTCAATTACTATCTCACCTAATTTAGATCCTAATAACTTATTTGTTGCTTTGCATGGCTGGGGAGCTAACAGTAATGATTTAAGTCCTTTAGCAGAACAGTTGCATCTATCTAATTATCAATTTGAATTCCCAGATGCTCCACTTTCTCATCCTCAAATTCCTTTAGGAAAGATGTGGTATGACTTAGCAAATCCAGGATACCAAGGTTTAGTTGAAAGTCGTCAAATATTGATTGATTGGTTGCTTTCTCTGGAGAGTCAAACTGGTATACCTCTATCTAGAACTATTTTATGTGGTTTTTCTCAAGGTGGAGCAATGACTATGGATGTAGGGGTAACTTTGCCCTTAGCAGGTTTAATTGTTTTAAGCGGGTATTTGCATTCTCCTCTTCAACCATCCTTAGAAAAATTACCACCTATTCTGATTGTACATGGTACACAAGACAAAAGTATACCTATTCAGGCAGGATGGCAATCCCGTGATACTTTCACAAATTTAGGAGCAACTGTAAAATATCAAGAATTTAATATGGGACATGAAATTCGTCCAGCAATTGTGAACTTAATGCGAAGTTTTGTTATGGAGGATATAGCTCAAACTTAGAACGATTATTATATATCTAAGTAGAGATGTGAATAGCACTCCAATTAAATTGATGCTTTCAGCAGATGCCACTTGAGGGAGGTTAGTCTTGATGCAAACTGTAACCCGTTCTTTACACGAAGTTTCTAATCTAACTGCAGATGATGTAGCTAAATTAGCTTTACGTTTGGAGGAAGATGATTATCAAAGTCCTTTTGACGGGTTGCATGATTGGCACTTGCTACGAGCGCTCGCCTTTCAACGTCCAGAGTTAATTGAACCTTATATCCATTTATTGGATTTAGAGCCTTGTGATGAGGCTTGAGGAAAATATGGGAACGGCTAGTCACTAATTTAATCATTGTTTGAATTTGGGAGTGTTGACTAAGTAAAAAAATAACAAGGATATTGTCAGCCTTGGATATTTTCCTATTCAACTCTCCTAATTTATTTGATGATTTTGAAATACTTAAGAGAAAATACTATATACAGTCAGGAACCCCTAGCTGTCGGCTCCGCCTGCCGTAAGGCCAAGCTATGGGGCAAGTCAGCCCCCTCTCGTTGCTGTGCTCCGAGAAGGGGAGCAAAACACCTGACCAGCCTAAGACCGTAAGAGGTCTACGTTATCGGCAAGGGTTTAAGTTCCTACCAGGGGATGCTCTGCCAGACAACTGCTCTTTAACCGGAGAGTTAAACACGTAAGCGGGGGTGAAGTTCCTGCTTTCACCGATAGTACCGACCGATAACATTGGCGTTTTGCGCTTCGCAGAGCTGCCGCTTTTCATGTTGCGAAGCATTTCATGTTGGCGACAGCCAAAAACGGCGGCAGCCGACATGAAAAGCGAAGCGGCGCGTCAGCGCGGCCTACTTTACCCTAGAAATAGGAGTTTTAGGGGGTTTAAACCCCCGCCCCGTAAGGGGACGGCGACTAAAGTCCCTCGCGTCGCTTTTCCGACTCCAGCTAAAGCATGGAGGCGAATACGCTCCCGATTTTTTTAGGTGAATTAATATCATGTTCGGTTGAATACTTATAAATAGCCTCGTAGTGGGGGCAGTACGTTAGAGATATGTTTGGGGAGCAACGCCACCCAACTACAAATACAGACTTTTGTATAACTAATTATTCAAGCATTTTATAATTAAGCAACTGCACAACATAAATTACAAGCGGGTAAGGTTTGAGGATTGCTCCTCTCTCCTCCCCTTTGAACCGTACGTGACAGTTTTCCCATCATACGGCTCAAGCCTTACAAACAGCCAAACAATCCTTGGTTTTTGAATGTACCTGCTGATGACACGCTCTGTGTAAATGCATTAGGTTTTCTGTGTCGTCAGAACCACCTTCTGCCACAGGTACTATGTGATGGGTTTCGATTTCTTCAGAGTTGAATCGGCTATCTCCACAAATAGGGCATTTCCATTTTTGATGTTTGGCTATTTTCTCGTGTTTGTCGCCTTGAGCTTTGGTTATAGTCGACGCTCAATATTATTTGAGGCGCCTCTACTTCAGAACCCCCTGTGAGACTTTCGCCTCATCACGGCTCCTAGTTAGTCTGAGTTCTCACTCTGCTCATGTGTTCATAATGGTGACAATGGTTGTGGAGTGCCTCTAGGTTCCCTGGCTTCCAATTACTATGGTTGCCATCCTTATGGTGTAGTTCTACCTTATCTCTAGGCATGAACTGTAATCCACAATCCTCACATGTATAGTCTTGTTTCTACAAGACTTTCGCAGTCATTCCATCATAGAGTTTAGAGTCCCGTTTCGCCCAATACACAACATCTCCATTAAAT
>JAJEAQ010000013.1 GCA_022822685.1 Trichodesmium sp. jk18x7bins.61 | reverse complement strand
TCCTTCCCCGTCAAATGATTTGGTGGCCTTGAATTAAAAGTCCTGATCAAATTCGGAGGCATAATACCTAGTTTTTTTTTGCCATCAGGTCTGAAGGTTAGAGCTAGCTTCCCGGTCAAAATACTTCAAAATAGTAGCACCTATTTTGTCAGTATGCAAGATACTATTTGACATCCTCTCCGGCCTGTAGGCGTCAGCCTGCCCTTAGGCAGTAGGCTACTCACATTTCTTGAACCTAATAACTGTCTATAGCAAGGAACGAGTCGGTTAGGAAAATTCCTAAATGCTTGACTCACTGCATCTGCTAAGGAATCAAAATCATTCACAAACTTGATCAAATTCTTTTTGAATCTCACCCAAAACTTTATGGCGCTGCCATTTTTTGATCTCCATTTCTCCTTCTTTATTATGTCCTAACTATCTTGTTCTTTACTATAGATTAAACAAAGATAAGTAGGTGAGCGTTAAAAAATCAAGCTATGTAACAAAATGTCAAACTAGCCCACAGCCTTAAACCCTGCCCTTACGGGCAGGGTTTAAGAAATACCTGATTTCAGAATCTTTTACAAAACTAAACATACATCGGTTTGATCGTGCCTACCTACTTAATTGAAACTGAAATTTTTAGTTTGGGGCAAATCCGGTGGGGCAACTCCGGAGAGTTAGTTAAAGAAACCGCCCGAACTAAAAAAGCCCGGGCGGAGTGTGGTGTGAGGAGTGAACGGAAACATGCATCTCCGCTATCTATATTGTGACATTTACTTTAAGATAATTCCAGGGTAATGAATAAATTTGAACGCACTAATCTAAATCAAAGCGGAATTACTGACCCACATTAAGCCCCCCGCTCCACGGCAGGGCTGTCGCTTTTACCGTGGGGCAACTCCGGCAAGGAAAGTAAAGCAGTTTAGCTCTCAAACTCCTGAATACTTCTCGGCCAATCTACTTACCCATACCTAATTGTTGTGCTTTTTGATAAACTTTACCTTCAGTTAACAATGAAGGGGCAATGATTACCTCTACCTGTTGCATTTCCTTCAAATCTTTAGCTCCCAGGCTTCCCATGCTAGTTTTTAGAGCACCCAATAAGTTATGAGTGCCATCGTCCAATTGTGCTGGGCCACGCATAATTTGCTCTATAGTCCCAGTTGTACCTACCCGGACTCGAGTCCCTCTGGGCAATAAAGGACTAGGAGTAGCCATACCCCAATGATAACCACGTCCCGGTGCTTCAGCTGCCCTAGCTATAGGGGAACCAATCATGACTCCATCAGCACCACAAGCAATACATTTACAAATATCCCCACCAGTAATTAAACCCCCATCTGCAATAACTGGAACATAATTCCCTGTTTTTTGATGGTAATCATCTCTAGCTGCTGCACATTCTGCTACTGCTGTTGCTTGAGGAACTCCCACACCTAAAACACCACGAGAGGTACAAGCTGCACCAGGGCCAATACCTACCAATACCCCTCTTGCTCCTGCTGTCATCAAACTTAAGGCCACATCATAAGTAACACAGTTGCCTAAAACGACAGGCATAGACATTTCTTGACAAAACTTAACTAAATCTAGGTTTTCTCCTGACTGAGGAGCAATAAATGTAGTGGAGACAACTGTTGCTTGGACAAATAACAAGTCTGCACCAGCATCAGCAACTACTTTTCCATATTTCATTGCTCCTGTGGGTGTTAAGCTGACTGCTGTAATGCCACCTTGGCTCTTGATTTCTTTAATTCTTTGAGAAATTAATTCTGGTTGAATTGGTAGCACATAGAGTTCTTGCATCAGAGAAACAAATTCTTCTTTTCCCACAGAGCTAATTTTTTCTAATATTGGCACTGGGTCATCATAGCGAGTTTGAATACCTTCTAAGTTAAGTACTCCCATAGCCCCTAGCTCTGATAAGAGAACCGCCATTTGGACATCAACTACTCCATCCATTGCACTAGCAATGATCGGAATTTCTCTTTCAATGCCACTAATGCTCCATGTAGTATTTGGCAAACTGGGAGCGAGTGTCCGTTGCCCAGGAACTAGAGCAATTTCATCAATTCCGTAGGCTCTTCGAGCTGTTTTTCTACGTCCAATAAATATATCCATTTATTTTAACTTTTCCCAAGACCATTTTTGTTAGGGTATCAAATTCAGAGGTTTATTGGTCAGCCACTCAAAATTTGAAGGTCTAAAGCAATACATCATAAATTCCAGGTTGAGCAAGGTTTCTGACTTGATCAAGTGCAGATTTCCCGGTTTTTAAGGAATAGAAATAAGTACTTAAGTTAAGCAAAATTAATTGTACATTTAACTATAGATGGGAACTGGGCGAGGGATTATGTTCAAACTATGGACAGATTCTCCAGTATGGTAGCTATTACTTTTGGAGTTATTAGCTATAAAATTATTCTCAATAGTTTAGCTTTACTCACACCTATTATTGTTCACGCAGATCTAGAAGGTGCTATTAATAAACAAATATCCATTGCAGCTCTTGTACAACTAGAAGGTCTAAATTTACCGCGACCTAATGTCACTGGACAAGCAACTATTCCCTTAAAAGTTTTAGAGGGCGGGAATCTCTTTACTATCACAGCAAATTTAGGAAAAAAATCTGGTGATTTTTGATTAGATACAGGTGCTTATACTTCGATAATTTCTACAGAAATAGTCAAAGAATTAGGATTAAAAGGTGAACCTGTACCAAAAGAGCTTTTAACCTATGCAGTTGCGGGAGATGAATGCCAAGGAATGAAAGCTAATTTACATAGCTTACCTATATTAAAAGTCGAACGCCTCAAAATAGAAGGATTAACAGGTTTATAATTTACTTATACTGTGATGCTAGAAGGATTATCTGTAATTTTTGGAATGGATATTTTGAGTAATTTTGATGTAGAGATTAATCCTAAAAATAAAAAATTAAAGTTGCTATCTCCAACTCCAATAGCTACTGCAAATATTGATGATTTTATCCCCCCACTCAAAGCTAAGTTAGGAGTGATGTTGGCTGAGGTGCAAATTAATGATAATGGTCCTTTTATTTTTATGTTGGATACCGGGGCAGAAAGCATTTTCATTTCTCAGAAATTAGCTAGTCAGTTAAATATTTCTACTGCTGAAAGAGAGGAAATTCGAGTGCAAGGTTTTTGTGGCATAGAAATGGCAGAATCGGCTTCCTTAGCAAAGGTGAAAATGGGAAATTACGAACTCGCAAATTTAGAAACGGTGATTTTGTCTTCTCCAGTCTTGAAATTATGAGAAGTTGATGGAATTTTAGGGCAAAACTTTTTGAGTAATTATCGACAATATTGGCGGTTTAGTCAAAAACATCCAGAAAAGTTTCCGGTAGATGGAAGTTTATTATTAATTCCTTTCTCAGCCGATTAAGTGAGTTTGAAAAGATTTGATGTTTCTTTACCTTTGGTTCAAACAGTTATCAGTGATCAGTCCAAAAAGCGTATGGTGAGGGATTTAAACAGTTATCAAGTAATCAGGTAACAGTTAACAGTTATCAGTAGTTCCAGTAAGAGACTGTTTGTCAAACTGAGATTAAATTCTTGCGTAGGGTAGGCCCTGGGGTCGATATCTCCTCATAATACCCCGCCCGCCCCGGCGGGGTTTACCGAGCGGGCGGGGTTTAAATAAATAATTTTAGTTGTCCGCCATAACCCACCAGAATTCAACACTCTAGCTATCTTAATATTTATTTTACAAACAGTCTCTCATGACTTGAAGTTGCTCTTAACAAATCATTTGGCAGTACTTTTGCCTCTTGCTCGCGTGCCGAAGGTTGTTAAAAATTGAAGTGCAATCAAGCCACAACCTCAAATAAAGGGTTCTTGAGAGGCATACTTATTCATAAGTTTAGCTTATATTGTTATTTAATATAAATATTTATATTTTTTGAGAAAACTTCACACAAATTAGTAATATGGAATAAACATAGATAAGTATTTATTCTCGCTGTTATGATGGCAACTCAATTTCCCTGGCTGACCACAATAGTTCTACTACCACTGGTGGCAGCTCTACTGATTCCACTAATACCTGAACGAGGTGGAAAAAGTATCAGATGGTATGCCCTAGGTGTAGGTATCGCCAACTTTGGGTTAATGTGCTACGCTTTCTGGAAGCACTACAATCCTGGCAACTCTGCTTTTCAACTTGTAGAAAAATATGACTGGCTACCTCAAATAGGTCTGAGTTGGGCAGTCTCTGTAGATGGTTTGTCTGTCCCACTTGTACTATTTGGACTGGTGACAACACTATCAATATTCGCAGCGTGGCAAGTGGATTATAAACCACGTCTTTTTTACTTCCTGATTCTGGTGTTGTACTCTGCCCAAATAGGAGTGTTTGTTGCCCAGGATTTGATGCTGTTGTTCATTATGTGGGAATTAGAATTGGTTCCTGTCTACCTCCTCATCTCAATCTGGGGTGGTCAAAAGCGTCCCTACGCTGCAACAAAATTTTTGCTCTATACAGCAGCAACTTCTATATTTATTCTGGTAGCAGCTTTGGGAATGGCCATCTACGGTGGTGGTAATATTACTTTCGATATGGTGGAACTAGGTCTGAGAGATTATCCACTCACCCTAGAACTTCTACTTTATGCTGGATTACTGATTGCTTTTGGTGTGAAGCTAGCCATTTCTCCTCTACATACATGGCTACCTGATGCTCATGGCGAAGCCTCTGCACCTGTATCAATGATACTAGCAGGTGTATTACTGAAGATGGGTGGATATGGATTGATTCGTCTTAACTTATAAATGCTCTCCGATGCCAACATTTACTTTGCTCCAATTCTGGCGATTCTTGGTGTTGTAAATATTGTGTATGGTGGGTTGAACTCTTTCGGCCAGTCTAATATGAAACGCCGTTTAGCTTATTCCTCTGTTGCTCACATGGGCTTTGTGCTGTTGGGTATTGCTTCCTTCTCCGATTTGGGAGTGAGTGGGGCACTACTACAGATGATTTCTCATGGTTTAATTGCTGCAGTGTTGTTCTTCCTTGCTGCTGTAACTTACGATCGCCTCCACACTTTAGCATTAGATGAAATAGGTGGTATTGGTAGAGTGATGCCAAAAGTCTTCGCTCTCTTTACAGTCAGTGCTATGGCATCTCTAGCTCTTCCGGGAATGAGTGGTTTTGCTAGGGAACTGATGGTATTTGTGGGAGTAACTAGCAGTGATGTTTACAGTTCAACTTTCCGCACTGTGGCTGTTTTTTTAGCTGCAGTTTGGCTGATTTTAACACCTATTTATCTGCTATCGATGCTGGAGTCTCAGACCTATAGAGAATATCTGTAAGCGCTGTGGCAACATGAAGAATCTCGTCTCGATCAGCGAGGGAAATAAGTTGGTGGAACTGGCGACAGAAATTCCTTTTTAGGTAAAACAAGTAGTGGAGGTAGCGATCGCCCATGCTATCCTCCTCATTTGCCCAGGACAATATATTAGGGCTTTGACAACAGAACTATCTAATGAAACTTCCAAATGGAATTAAAGCTGACTTAGGCAATAAAATTGAAAACTATTGTCTTAATTATAATCATCAAAAAGGAAAAAATAAAGCAGCCCTGTTTGAAAAAAAAAGTTAGGAATCACCCTAGACAATGCAAATCTTCTTAAAACTGCAATTAAACAAGCTGCAATCAATGAATCAGTTATTATTTATAAATTCAATGAGTATGGT
>JAJEAQ010000805.1 GCA_022822685.1 Trichodesmium sp. jk18x7bins.61 | reverse complement strand
CTCTAGTCATACGTCCTTGGTTGCCAAGGATTCCTACTAGAAACGACTCGCACTATCTAAATTTATGCCTGCTAGTTATACTACTTGGCTTGACGACTACTTTGGTTTTAGTTCAGGATAACTTAACTAGATAAAATTACTATTGTTTTTTACTGTTTTCTTCCTTTAAGAAGTCATTTCCATTTGATAGGCTTTGACTTTGCTATCAATGCCTGTAATATCTGTCCCAACAACAACGGCATAAGCTCCTAAACTAATAGCTTTTTTTGCCATTGTGGGAGAAGCAATACCACCTTCACAAATTGCTGGCACTTCTAGGTTTTCTACTATCTGTTTTAATAGTTCAAAACCAGGAAGTGATTCTGTTTTTTGTTAGCTCAGTATAACTATACAGAGTAGTCGCAACAAAATCCGCACCTGCTGCTGCTGCCTGTTGTGCTGCCTCTATAGTATCTACATCTGCCATCACGGCTTTTCCTAATTGATTGTGAATGCGAGTAATTATTGTGACTAAAGTTTCTCCCCCTGGCCTTTTTCTGACAGTGGCATCAACAGCAATAATATCTGCTCCAGCTTGGGCGATCGCTTCTGCATCTGAAAAACGGGGCGTAATATAAACTTCAAATCCAGGTATCTGTCGTCCCCAAAGGCCAATAATGGGCTGAGTAATTCTCTGTCGTAATGCTTGAATATGGGATGGAGTATCTATTCTTACTGCTACAGCACCCTGATTTATAGATGCTTGTGCCATTGCTGCGATCGCTTCTGGATGATGCAAAGGTGAGTCAGTGGGAGCTTGACAAGAAACTATTAAACCTTGTGGCAATAAAAGATTAGGAAGATCAAAAGAGGAATTAGTCACGGCTAAATAACTATTTATTTCTAGTAGTTCACTCTCCTAATCATAAAGTCAGAGACTGTTTAGAAAGCAAGTATTAATATCCTCACGGGGTGGCAAGCAAGCAGCAAGGTATATATAACAAAGGATTTGATGTATAAATTGAATAATAGTTCAAGTAAAAATAGAACTATTATTCAACTTCGGATTCGTCGTGGAGCGTTTCAAGCAACCTAATAATTGTCTAGATTAAACAAAGACAATTGAATCAGTTTCTGATGGGTTGTTAATTTTTCCAAACTGGTTATACTGAATCTTCAGTTTTAGCTTTTTCCCTTGCTTTACTCCATGGCAAAAAGTGTTCATCAAACTCTTGTTGAGTTACAATATTGTAGTTGATATCATCTATCTCTCCATCGTCATGCATTTGCTTAATCTCCGCTACATGTGCTTGTCCTATCTTCCATACACCTTTTTGATCGCAAAATTTCTTAGCCCCTGCGTGCATCAAACGGGAACGTGTTTTATTGATTTATGGTTCGCTGATTGTATCTATATCTACTCCGAATGTATGTTTCAAGTTAAATTTTAAATATATCACAATTTCTTTAAAAGAATTTACATACTCCGTAGCTCTTTTTATAGCTTCTGAGGTCTTAATTTTTTTTGCCTGTGGTATAGGGTAATCAAAAAAAAATTTTTTCTTATCTAAAAAATCCCTTGTCATAATTTTGGGAAAATTATTTCCGACTAAATTAAATAAACTATTGATTGTGATTGGCCAGTAGTCGTTGATTTTTTGAGCTTTTTTATACATATATAAATATGCTGTTTTCATAAAATATGGTAATTCTTGACCGTATTTATCCAAGTACCAAAATATTTCCTTATATAAACTTTGAAAAAACCACCTTCCTTCTTTCATCTGATCAAACTGTGCATATAAAAAATCTTTTAATGCGTTTTGATCTGAAGATAATTTTGTGGTTTTAATCTTCTCTAAAATTAAATTCATGGGTATAACTGTCAAATCATCTATTGCTTTTAAATTATGCAACAAACGCCCTTCAAATTTATCTACAGGATCTCCATTAGAATCTGTAAGTTCTTCCTCTAACCAATACTCACCAAAATTAGTATGTTCCTTGGTATATTCTTCTTCTTGACTTCGTCTTGACTCTGACTTTAAATGGTTTTCTCCTACTACATTAAGAATATTTTCTTTTAAATGAGTTCCAGTAACCTCAGAACTAGCTTCACTTCCTTGAGTTCGAGGCGGAACATCTTTAAGTCTAGCCCCACTATCTGCTTTGAACATACCTTGAACAACAGTAGTTGCACAAACATCCAGATTTACCTTTTTATGAGTTTGTTTTAAACTTCCCCATTGTAGGGTGAATATGCTTCTAAACTCAGGCCTCCATGGTGTGTTCTTATCTGCTATAGTACCTTGTGTAGTAGTTCTAGCTATAGGACTTTTGGGTTTTGACAACTGAATCGGTGCTGTTTTCTTTGGTACTTGTATGTGGTACATTCAGAACTCCAATATTTTTTAATTTCATGGATGATATCAAAGACTGAGATTAGGTCGATTCACAACCAATTTCGGATAAGTATAATATTTTTACATAGCACTTAGGAGATATCAGGAAATAATATTATCAACTAAGAGAAATGTTAATTTCATTAGTATTCAGACGCTTATCCGCTTTCTAAATAAAATCAGACTCATTAAATTTTCTATCCACTCCCTCAAAAAATCATAGTATTCTGTCCAAGAAATACCATATAATCCCAGCCAAAAACTACTATGTCTTCCTAATTACCCGGACATGATATAAGACAGCCAGAATACTTAATTTGGCTTGGTTACGGCGAAAACTAAAATTTTGGCAAGTACAATGGGGAAAAATCCTTTCGGTAAGCAGCACCCCTGAGTGTATCAATAAGCTCTCTGGCATTTAACTTCTTGATTTTGACTTTTAACTTACTGTGTGAGTAAATTTATCATTTGACTCAATAAATATTCAAGATTAATTGGTTTCATCAAACATTCATTTGCACCAGCGGCGTAACAATATTCTCGATCAATTTTTGTATTAGAAGTAGTTAATGCCAGAATTTTAATATTTTTACCATTACTGTTTGTGCGTAACTGTTGGATAATTTCCACACCATCTATTCCTGGTAGGTGCATATCTACAATTACAGCCACAGGCTGCAATAAAAGAATTTGTTCCACAGCAGTAGAACCTTCTATTATCCACACGACTTTTAATCCTGCTGCTGTCAAAATATCACAAATTACTGTGGCAATTTCTTCTTCTTGTTCAATCAATACTAGACTACCTTGCATGGGTAAAATGTTTGCTTAACTTTCTTCTTTTCGTTTTAGCTCCTCTTTTCCAGATTTGAGTTGTTGTGCTGGCAATCTGACTGTAAAAGTAGAACCAACATTAACGATAGATTTTACATCAATAATTCCACTATGAAGCTCGACTAATTGTTTTGTTAAAACTAGGCCTAAACCTGTACCACCTTGTTGACGATTATAAGGAGAATCTAGTTGCTGAAATTTCTTAAATAATAATGGTTTTTGTTCTTCATAAATTCCCATACCAGTATCTTCTACTTGAAAAATTACTGTATTTTTATCTCTGTTGACTTGAAGTGTAACATTTCCGCCACTCGGAGTGAACTTAATTGCATTACTGAGAAGATTAAAGAGAATCTGTTTTACTCGTCTTTGATCAGCACTAAATCGATCTATTTCTGGATTTACTTTTTGTTCTAAAGTTAATTTAACTTCATTTTGTTCTGCCTTGTCTCGAACAGTTCGCCAAAGTTCATAATTAAGCTTAGATAGAGAAAATTCACTGATTTTTAAAACTGCTTTTCCTGCTTCTACTTGAGATAAATCTAGAATCTCGTTGATTAATTCCAGGAGATGTTCACCACTATTATGGATTGTTTGTAAATAAGATATTTGCTTTTGTATTGGTATTTTTTCACTCCTCTATTGCCATAATACCACCGTAAAAGAGTTGAAGAAATACCAATAACACAAGTCAGAAGAGTACGTAATTCATGACTCATCGTGACTAAAAATTCGCTTTGAGAACGATTAGCTGATTCTGCTGCTTACAGAGCATCATAAAGATCTTGAGTACGCTCAACTACCCTTTTTTCTAAAGTTTGTTTTTGCTTTTGCAATTCGGCATATAATTTGGCTTGGTAAATAGCGATCGCTAAGTGTTCTGCAATTTCTTTGAGAAATCTCTTTTCATTGTCTTGCCAATCTCGATTATAACATTGATGATCAATTAATAATCCCCACAATTTTTCATCAACTATAATTGGTACCACTAATTTAGCTTGAACTTGATGTTGTCGCATCAATTCTAGTAGGCAAGGAAGTTCATAAT
>JAJEAQ010000524.1 GCA_022822685.1 Trichodesmium sp. jk18x7bins.61 | reverse complement strand
GTTGCTGATTATTCATGTAGCTTTAGCTAAAACTGCGTCAGAGAATGGACAGCCAAATTATCCCTGATAGGCTGTAACCAAAAGGTAAGGAGGTGATATTGATGCTCTGTATTCATCAATATGTGAAAACAAATCCCTTCCGCCAGGAAAGGCAACCACCTTTTCTACGGGGGGGTGGCTCAATCATTTCAAAAACTTCAGACGATACAACAGGGTAAACCCAAAAGAGTCTTAAGGAAATCTTGAGTAGTGAGGAGGTAACAAAGATGGAAATCTCTGTCGAGTCAAGGATGGAAGAAAAAGCGTTTGAGCCTGTCGCCGACAGGCTCAATGCTGTTCTGTAATGGAACAAGATAGGGATTCTAAATTTGTTTCCCCATGTTGAGCATGGAGCCGACAGGCTCAACATGTCGGCGACAGGCTCAACCTTACCCGCCTAATTACAGCTACCTTAGTAGTTCAGCAAGTTGATTTTATCGCCAAATTCTCCACATATGGACTCATATTTCTTCAAATAATTGGGATTGTATTTATCAGTCGTGTTGTTGAAGAAATTGCGAAACTTATATTAGAAGAATTTCTACTCAATAGTAATGATTCGAACGATGTATCTAAACAAAGAAGTCAGACATTTATCCCTTTATTTCAAAGCTTTATCAAATACTTTCTTTACTTTGGTGCAGGCATTGCTATTCTTTACACTCTCAAGATTGATCCTACACCCGCTAAAATCGGTGTAGGCATTCTGGGTTTAACTATTGGAATGGGAGCTAAAAGTCTGGTGGAAGATGTGGCAGCCAGTTTCTTGATTTTGTTTGAAGGCTACTACTTAGTAGGAGATTTTGTAGAGATAAATGGTAATTACGGCTTTGTTATGGGAATAGAACTGAGAACAACTCGCATTAATTATGAAGATAAACACTATATTATTCATAATCGCGATGTTCAGGATGTAATCAATCACTCGTACTATAGTAATGCAGTTGTTATCCCCAAAATTCCTTATCAAACTAATATCAATCATCTCTATGCAATTTTAGAAAAAGTAGGAAAGGAACTGGAACAAAATCATCGAAAAGATATTCTTGAGGCTACAGTAGTCGATGGAATAGAAGAGTTTCGTGACTATTATATGTTAGTCCATACGACTACAAAAGTGAAACCAGGAAGACACATAGATGTTCAGAGAATTCTAGGTACAATGATTAAACAGGCTTTTGAGCAAGAAGAAATTGAAATCCCTGTGATTCATCATGTAATGTTAACTAATCATAGAGTAGCAAATATGAGCCTTAATAAAGATATATCCGACTCAAAACAAAATGACTCATCATCAAGAATGAATGCAAATCAAAACCTGTCGATCAAGAATAAATTAGAATTACCTTGATTTAGGATATAATTTTAATTAATCAATGAGCAAAAAAATATCAATCTGATTAAAAAAGTTATCAGTTATGCAGGGCTGATGATGGTGGATTGAAATCTGCCATCAACACCCACTATTCAGGCAATATGCCTCAGCTATTAATTTGAATATATTAACTGTTTGCTTTTGACTGTTGGCTGCTCAATTAGACTAAATATAAAATGACTCACTATCAACAATTACTGCAAATAAACACCTCTGGGAAGTCACTATTAAAAATCACTTCTAAGGTACATGAAACTGTCGTGAAATCCGGATTTAAAACTGGTATATGTAATCTATTTTTACGCCATACTTCTGCTAGTTTAATAATCCAAGAAAATGCTGATCCAGATGTATTAGTTGACTTAGAAAACTTTATTTCTAAATTAGTACCAGAAGGAGAGCATTACATTCATAGTGCAGAAAGTCCTGATGATATGCCTGCCCATATTCGCAGTGTTTTAACTCATACCTCAGAACAAATTCCCATTAATAACGGCAGATTAGTATTAGGCACTTGGCAAGGAATTTATGTTTGGGAACATCGCCAGGGGAGTCATCATCGAGAATTAGTCATTCATATTAGTGGTGATTAATATCATATTCTTATTTTGGTTGTGTAGAAAATATCGACATATTTGAGACTTATAGCTAAAAGATATTAAATATCATCTGTGTTTAATTACTGATAAGTAAATCTTCGTTTGTAGTGGCGATGTGGCGTCTCAATAGACTCTATAGATAGAAATAATGAAAGTTTTTTTTGAAACTGAATTTACTGGTTTACATCAGAATACCAATAAGAGTAGTATTGGTTTGGTATCTGAAGACAAACGTACATTTTACGCTGAGTTAAATGACTACGATCAAAGCCAGCTTAACGATTGGCTTAGAGAAAATGTAGTTCCTCATCTCAAATTTTTTGACATCTACTCGATGACGCCAGAGCAAGATTTAGAGCATGATCGGATGAAATTTATACACCAAGAGATAAAACAGATATTGTCTATATGGTTGGCACAATTTGAATCTGTTGAGATGTGGGCTGACTATCCTGCTTATGATTGGGTTCTATTTTGTGACTTATTTGGTGGCACATTTAATTTACCTCAGAATATATCATGCAATTCATTTGACGTGGCAACCCTACTGAAGGCAGCTAGAGTTAATGTAGATATCAATAGAGAAGAGTTTGTGGGATAGGTTCATGTAAACAGACACAATGCTTTAGACGATGCACTTTTAGCGAAAGCCTGCTATGAAAAATTAGCGGTAGCGTTCAACATAGGATGATGGAAATGTTGGCGAGAAGTTATTTACCTTGTACTGGGAATTCTACTATTAAGCGATCGCTCATGGGAATGCTCAATCACCTAAATGACGCAGATTAATACAAGAAATCTGCTTAGAATGTCCAACATTTTCCAATCTCTTTTGCTTGATAAACTCTTTTATTTCGATTATTCTTGAAATATGAAACAAAATAAGTGCCCTCAAAAGTCTATCGACAAGATTGCAGCAACTTTTGCAGCTCTGGGGCAGCCATTCTGATTTAAAATTGTCCGGCTGTTGTTGTCGGCTTACCCTCAAGGCTTGCCCGCTGGGGATATTCAACAAGAATTGGGCATTGCTGCCCCAACCCTATCTCACCATCTTGACAAGCTGCGTCAGGTAGGGATTGTCGCTGCACAAAAGGATCGGCAATGGATCTGGTACAGTGTCCGCTCTGAAGCACTCAAGCAGCTCATCGACTTCTTGTTTGAGGAATGCTGCACTAAAAACTGTGTTGCGCATATTAATGATATAGCAAGCAAAGCATAGTAATCAGAGATAGCCAAAATCTCTGGCTTCAGATTTACTTATTCTTTCCCTTCTAACTTTTGCT
>JAJEAQ010000184.1 GCA_022822685.1 Trichodesmium sp. jk18x7bins.61 | reverse complement strand
TTGTTTTCCCATTGACTCATTGTTATAGGACACTTTTTCAGAAGGTTTGGTAATCTCTCCGATCTCAACTCCCCATTAACTCCAGTGCGCCTATACGCTTTAGCTCTGATTGAGTCCTGTTGCCTGCTTCACTCTGGGTTCCGGGTATGGTTCCTTCGGTGTGGCCTGGTAGGGATTCACGCCTTCCTTAGCGGGTGGTCCTCGCCTTTTGGCTTCACCCACATTCTTAACTCAGTTATCCGCCCTGTGTGGGAACACAGGGGCTGGACTCTAGCCATACACCCCTAGTTGCTAGGGGTTCCTGCTAGAAACGAACCGCACTACTATTTAGACTTTATACATACTAAAACTCTATCCGAGGAATTTCTCGGATAGGGAATAAAGAGATAAAAACAAAAAAGACTAAGACATTGCTTGAATAATATAATCAAAGTAAGGAGCGGCTTCTTGAACATCTTCATCATCAAGTAAGGCAAGAGTTGCTTCCTTCAAACAACGAATTGACTCTACCATTCCAGGAACAGGTACACCAAGAGAGTTGTACATTTCCCGAACACCAATTAAACCAATACTTTCTATCGGGTCTTTATCGCCAGCTAATACCCCATAGGTAATCAAACGCAAATACCAACCATAATCCCGGAGGCACAAAGCCCGCTCCCGTTGACCAAAAGCATTACCGCCAGGGGCAATAAAATCTGGACGCCTCCGCCAAAGTTCTTGACTAGCTTTGTCCACAATTTTTTTCTCATTTTCAGAAAGTACGCTGGCAATACGCACACGCTGTGTACCTGTTTTCAAAAAAAACATTTATGGTTTGTAATTCCACACTACTGGGATAACGTAACTCATCGTCTGCTTTGAGAATAACTTGACTAACTATGCTCATAATTATCAAAATTTTTCAGAATTATATTTCATTTTAGTGATGAACGGCCTTTAGAAATCATCAAAATTTATTGGATTCATACATTCTTGGTATACTCCAGAGGTGATTTTGAGGCAAAAAGGTAGGATGAGTTAGATCAAAATAGGCCAAATGGTAACTTTGATAGAGATAATGCCTTTCCTCTTTGTGAATTGCTATGATCAGAACCGTAACTTCATGTCGCTCCGCGAAACAATCACAAAAATTCCCAATGGCCACATCAAATTGGAAACAAGGTCAGCTACTAGAAATAACCATTACAGATTTAACAGATAGTGGTGATGGAGTAGGCCGCTATGAGCAAAAAGTCGTATTTGTGCCTGATACAGTTCCTGGCGATCGCCTACTTGTCCGCCTCATGATAGTCAAACCCAAATACGCTCATGGGAAACTACATGAACTTCTAGAAAGCTCTAAACATCGCATCAAAAAACCTTATTGTATCGTTGCGGATAAATGTGGTGGTTGTCAATGGCAACATATTAGTTATGAGTATCAGCTTCAGGCAAAACAAAATCAAGTTATTCAAGCTCTCAAAAGAATAGGAGGGCAAACATTACCATCAGTTGCGCCGACTCTAGCATCTCCTGCACCTTTTGGATATCGTAATAAAGCTACATACCCTGTAAGTGTTTCCAATACAGGTCAAATTAAAGCAGGTTATTACCAAAAACGAAGTCATAAACTGATTAATCTGAATCAATGCCCTATTCAAGATCAACGTTTGAACCCCCTACTCCAAGAAATCAAGCATGATATTGGTAGACGAGGCTGGAAAACTTATGATGAACATAAACATCTAGGTGTTGTACGTAATTTATCTTTGAGAATAGGTAAAAATACAGGAGAAATTCTTTTAACTTTGGTGGTAAATGGAGAGAGTCAAGAAGCAAGGGAATTATTACCTGGAATAGAAGCCCAAGCAGAAAAATGGCTGCAAGATTATTCTAGGTTGATAGGTGTTTGTCTAAACTATAATCCCAAGGCTACAAATACTATTTTTAGTCAACAGACTGTTTGTGTTGCTGGTAGATCATATTTAAAAGAAGAGTTTAATGGTTTAACATTTCAATTGACTCCTGATACCTTTTTTCAGGTAAATACGAAGGCTGCGGAAAAGTTAATGGAGTTAGTTATTCAAGAGTTGGCTTTGAGTGGATCGGAAATTATTCTTGATGCTTATTGTGGTATTGGTACTTTTACTTTACCTTTGGCCAAATATTTACAGCAGATCAGCAATCATACTCTACAACAGTGGCAAGAAGGCGATGATGATGCAATGAAAACTGTAGGTGAGGATTTGTCTAAAATTAGGCCAACAAACAGTATGGTGATTGGCTTAGAAGTACAACCGGAGGCTATTGAACAGGCTTACTTAAATGCCGAAATTAATCACTTGACAAATGTAAGTTTTTATGTTGGAAAAGTAGAAGATTTACTGCCTAATATGCAAGTGAGGCCAAATGTAGTTTTACTAGATCCTCCGAGGAAAGGTTGCGATCGCTCAGTGATAGAAACCCTTTTGCAGATTTTACCCGATTATATCGTTTATATCAGTTGTAAACCTGCGACTTTAGCTCGGGATTTGAAGTTACTCTGTTCTACAAGTCAGTATGATTTGAGCCAAGTACAACCTGTGGACTTTTTTCCTCAAACTGCTCATGTTGAGTCTGTTGCTTTTTTAGTAAAATCTGAAGTTGGAGTAGAATGTCGAGGGTAGTCCAAAAGATGGCTCGGCTTTGTAATCACTAAATAGTCTATTTTTTTTAGGTAGATTAACTACAAACTCTGATCTGGAAATTCCTCAAATGCAAGTATAGAACTATCTAAAAAAAATGATGGTTGATTATGACACTGACATAGAGCTTGAAAGTCTGGCATGATTAAAAGTGTAAGTTTGAGGATAATTAAATGAGCTTTTCAATTCAATCTCTATATACTTGGTATCGTAATACTATTCGTAATCCTAAATACCGTTGGTGGATTATTTTAGGTACATTGGCTTATGTGTTGAGTCCTTTTGATATCTCTCCAGATTTTCTGCCAATTGTGGGACAAATTGATGATATTGCTCTTGTCACTATTTTAGTTGCAGAAGTCTCTCAGATGGTAATTGATTTTATGAAGTTGGGTAAGGATAAAGATGTAGCAGTAGTATCTAATATCAATAGTCAAGACTCAACTACTGCTGAAAGTATAGCTGATGTAGATGTAGTTTCTGTATCAATGAAACAAGAAGAAAAAAAGTAATTTTGAGAATGGTGTTTAGATAGAAAGATTTTTCTTGAATTTATAGGAAATAAAAGAAGGATAGGTTTGAGTTAATTTTTTCTCTAAAATAGGAGGAAAGCCTATAAATAAATTTGTTAAACATCAGTTTTCACATGATGTCTATATATAAATGTATTACCAAAATTGGCAGTTATAGAAAACTATAGATTTGGGTTAATTTTTTTGCATAATATCATGTTCGGTAAAATACAAGGATAAATGTTGGGTTCCCCTTATGGGATCTTGCTACGTTCCTCAACCAAACCTACACAATTTAAGGTTTAGAGCTGCTAACAGCAACTGTATTGCTTGATAGATAGGATTTTCAGGAGTTATCCCCAAAGCAGAGCCATAACTATCAGGGCGGCATCCCAACTACAAACAAAGACTTTTTAATAACTAATTATCTAAACATGATATAACTGTCCAATATCTTTCTAGTAGCAAGGTTTTGTATTAATGAAATTGAGTGAGCTGGTAAATAAACTTGATTCTGAGGCGATCGCTTGTAGCCTCAACCAAACCAATCCTGTAGATCCCGATATTCAGGGAGTAGCAGCGATAGATGATGCAGTAGCAGGTACTCTGAGTTATATAGAGGGACCTAAATTTGCCACTCATGTGGAAGCGACAAATGCTAGTGCTTTAATTTTGCCGATGGATGAACTTTTACAAACCCAGGCAAATGATCGTCGTATCGGTTGGGTAGCAGGAAAAGAGCCGAGATTATTATTTGCTAAAGTGATCGCTATTTTTTATCAGCCTTTTCAACCTCATCCAGAAATTCACCCCACTGCTGTAATTCACCCTACAGCAGAAATAGGAAAAAATGTTTATATTGGTGCCCATGTTGTGATCGAGGCTAGGGCGAAAATTGACGATCGCGTCTGTATTCATCCGAATGTGGTGATTTATCCAGATGTGGAAATCGGCGAGAATACTCTTTTACACGCCAACTGTTCGATTCACGAAAGGAGCCAGATTGGTAAAAATTGTGTGATTTATAGTGGAGCCGTGATTGGCGGAGAAGGTTTTGGTTTCGTGCCTACTCCAGATGGTTGGTATAAGATGCAGCAGTCGGGCAGAGTAGTATTAGAGGATGGGGTAGAAGTTGGAAGCAACACTACAATTGATCGCCCTGCGGTAGGAGAAACTAGAACTGGCAAAAATACGAAATTAGATAATTTGGTACAAATTGGTCATGGTTGCAAAATTGGTAAAAATTGTGCTTTAGCCGCTCAGGTTGGTTTAGCTGGTGGGGTGAAAATTGGCAATAATGTGATTTTAGCTGGCCAAGTAGGCATTGCGAATCAGGCCAAAATTGGAGATGGAGCGATCGCTACTGCTCAAGCTGGTGTTCACAACGATATTGCTCCAGGAGAGATTGTGTCGAGTAGCCCAGCTATTCCTTATAAGATTTATTTAAAAGCTTCTGCTATTTATAAACGTTTACCAGAGATTTATCAGTCTGTGAAACAGATGAAGCAGATTTTGATGCCATAGAATTCTTAGCTGATTTTTTCTTTTCTATATGCCTTATAGTAAATTTAGCCTCAGTCAAGCTGTAGAAGATTTTCAACTGACTATCATCGAAGGCGATCGTTTTTTTCCAGAGATTTCCCCAGTCAATCCTACTACTTTGCTCAAGGATACCCTTAAAGAAACAGTACCTTGGGCAATTGCAGTCAGTAATGAAAAAGCACGTTCTGAAGGGATTATCAATCCGGTTTTATTAGAAGTAAAACGTCAACTCAAAGGACAAATTAGTGTCTTTTCAGGTGAAGAATTCGCAGTACAACCAGAGGTTGATTTGACTGGCTATGTCGATTTTTTAATTAGTCGCTCTCCAGAACAATTGTATATTAAAGCACCTGTAGTGGTTTTGGTGGAAGCTAAAAAAGAAGACCTCAAATCCGCTCTGGGACAATGTTTAGCCGAGATGGTGGCAGCTCAACGCTTTAATCAACAGAAACAGCAGCCGATTTCAACGATCTATGGAACGGTTACAAGTGGTACGGTTTGGCGGTTTCTCAAGCTAGAAGGGCAAAAAGTAACGATTGATTTGACAGATTATCCATTACCACCCGTTGAGCAGATTTTAGGTTTTATGGTTTGGATGATGGGGAATGGTTGATGATTAGGTCAAGTATAGAGCGATCACTGCTGCATAATGTTACTAGGAGAGAGATTGTTTCTAGTAGCGCGGCTATTCCTGATAGACTTATTTGAAAGCGTCTGTTATTTACAAACGTTTACTAGAAATTTATCATGCAAAATCCGGTTATGAAAGCGAAGTTCCTCCCCCGGGAGGCAAGCGTAGCTCCTCCAGGAGGAGGCAAATATACATTTTCCCAATCGTCTATAACCATGCATGTCTGTTGTCTGTTGCCTTTCCTTAGTAATAAAGCTCCTATCTGGCGCCGGATTTAGTATCAGTCTGTGAAACAGATGAAGTTGATTTTGATACCATAGAGTTGAAAAACCACAAATAAAAGAAAAAGAAAATATATGAGTACTTCAATTTATAGTATGGCGATTCAATCCACTGCAGGAATTACTAGACATTATCTTATTTCCTCTGACGGAACATTTGAAAATTCAATTGGATGTGGCCCTCAAGGAATTGAATATCAAGGGAAAGGTGCAGAATTAACAGTTGAACAAGAACAACGAGCTTGCGAATATTTACACAAATTTTGCCAATATAATATTCATACTAATAATTGTAAAATGTTTGCTTGGTACGTGATTACTGGAAAAAGGTATTCTGAGCCTACTCAAGAAAGAGTTCATACTATGATTGGATCTCAAGTAATTTCTCTGATACAACCGGTTTTAACACCTAGAGAGATAGTAAATTATCAATATGAACAAGCAAATGTTCGTAAACC
>JAJEAQ010000336.1 GCA_022822685.1 Trichodesmium sp. jk18x7bins.61 | reverse complement strand
TATTCCAGCCATTTTCAGCAGAAGTGATCGCCTCTTCAGTAAAATCAATCGGCTTGCGATATTGAGCCGTCAAAACAAACATTCGTATCGCCATTGGATCTACAGGTTTGTCTAACAAATCCCGAATCGTGGTAAAATTTCCCAAGGACTTGGACATTTTTTCCCGATTAATAGTGACAAAGCCATTATGTAACCAATACTTCGCCAATGATTCCCGACTAACTGCTTCCGACTGAGCAATTTCATTTTCATGGTGAGGAAAAATCAAGTCTGCTCCACCAGTATGAATATCAATAGTTTCCCCTAAACAATCTCGCACCATTGCTGAACATTCAATATGCCAACCAGGCCTTCCTTTCCCCCAAGGAGAATCCCACGCTGGCTCCCCTGGTTTTGCAGCTTTCCATAGGGCAAAATCAAAGGGGTCTTTCTTTTTAGAAGCTTCTAAATCTTCTCCTCCGACTCTTCCACTTGCGCCAGCTTGCATCTCTTCTAAATGACGACCCGACAGCTTCCCATATTCAGGAAATTCCCGCACTTGATAATAGACATCCCCTCCCGCAGAGTAAGCAAAACCTGCTTTTTCCAAATCATGGATTAAGCGCTTAATTCCATTTATGGAGTGTGTGGCCTGCGGATATTCATCTGCTTCTAGCACGTTTAACCGTTTCATATCCTCAAAATAAGCCTGAGTAAAACGTTCCGCCACTGACTTCATAGAAGTACCTGTCTCTCTAGCTCGGTTGAGAATTTTATCATCTATATCGGTAAAATTTTGAACATAGCGAACCTGATAGCCCTGCCACATTAGATATCGACGTATTATATCCCAAACAATATAGGAACGAGCATGACCCAAATGGCAATAGTCATATACTGTAACGCCACAGCAATACATTTTTACTTTACCTGGCTCTAGGGATTCAAACTTTTCTTGGCAACGGGTAAGTGTATTGTATAGTTTTAGGGTCATAGAGTAATTTCAACATTTTTTTTCTAATCTTAGATGATCGGCACAAAAATTGTGAGAATTTATTAAAAATAATTAAGGCAGAAGTAATCAGTAAGAAAGTCTATTTAAAAGGTGGCTTTGACTCTGTTTAATCGAAGACCACCAATTCAGAATTTGTGGGGTAAAGGTGTAAAAAAACTCGGTATGTAACTAAAAGTCAAGTTCTCAAAAATCTCTTCCCTTCTATCTTCTGCCTGATGCTCAGGCCTACCTACTTATTACTTCTGCAAGAAGTCTAATATAGAGTCATAATATCTCAGGTAATTATATGGTAAATCCATCGGATCCATCTTCAAATGCTTCTCCTCAAGAAAACCCTTCTCTAAAGGCTGGATTACTTGCTCTCAAGCAAAAAAAATATCAACAAGCGATCGCTCATCTAGAAATAATTTCTCAACAGAAATCACTCAAGCAAAAGTTAAAAGCTCAAATGAGTTTAGTAGTTGCATACGAACGAACTAAGCAAGTAGATAAAGCTATAAATTTATGTCGAACTCTAGCTGAAAATTCTCATGGTGAAATTCGGACTTGGGCTAGTCATAATCTACAAGAATTATTAAAGCGATATTCCCGCAAAAATCATCAAAAATCAACAATCACTTTTCCTCGTACTTCAGATTCATCCTCCACAAATCAAGAACATATTGAAACAGGATTTGTTCCATGTAATCCCACTCTAGATAAATCTGCATCTGCCAAAAATACTAACCCTTCTGTAAAAACAGGATTTGAAGCATTTGAAACAAAGAGAAATAGTTCAGAAATAAATTCTACTCATGCTTCAGATTTTGTCAGTAATACTCCAGCCAATCAAAATGCTCTAGATATAGCTCAAAATAAATTACTAGATTTATCAAAATCAGATGACACTTTAACAGATACTACTTCAGATATTTCCCATCAAACACCTCAAATAAAATCGCGTCAAGCTGCCAGAGCCAAAGGAGGTCGTCAGCTTAAATCTCCTAATTTAATTCTTTTTTTGCTAGAACAAATAGTTGCTGGTGTGGCTCTATTTTGGCTAAGTCTTAATATTCTGCAATTTACTATAGACACCACTAATTATTCCCTAGTTTTGTTGCCTTATCTGAGACCGATTCAAATTTTGTACCGAGATCCAACTCGAAATTTTATAATTTTCATCATAGTATTGTTTGTCTTCTCTCCCTGGTTAATTGATGGATTATTAATGTTTGGTTATGGTCTGCAAAAATTACCAACAACAACCCTGATTAATTACAGTAAAGAAGCTCATAAACTGCTGGGTAGTTTTTGCCAAAAACAAAACATAAAAAGAGTTATATTAAAAGTTTTACCAATAGATGTGCCTGTAGCATTCAGTTATGGATTATTGCCTCGTTTGCTCAGATTCAGAATAGTTGTGAGTCAGGGATTGTTAGAGCAATTGGCAGAAGATGAAATTGCTACTATTTATGCTAGGGAAATTAGTCATGTTGACAATAGAGATTTTTGGTTAATGTCTCTAGTTATTTTGATGCTTCAGATTCCTTATACTATTTATTGGCAATTAACTTTTTGGGCAGATTGGAGCTTAGATTTTTTTGAGGGAAGATTATCTAATTTTTTCCCAGGATTTATCAAATCTTTATTACATATTTTAGTATCAGGTTTTAGAGTTTTAGCTGCAATAATTTCGAGTCTTAGTTATGGCTTATATTGGTTGCTGAAATTGCCAATTTTATGGTTCTCTCGTCGGCGGATTTATTATAGCGATCGCGTCAGTTGTAATTTAACTGGTAATCCTAATGGTCTTACGAGAGCTATTCTCAAAATTACAATGGCAATGGCTGATGATGTGGAAAATCAAGGTAAGATGAGAAATCTGTTAGAAAGTTTTGAACTATTGATGCCTGTGGGAATAAATCAAGCTATTAGTATTGGTAGTGTTATTTCATATAGTGGTTTTGCATCTATTTTTAACTGGGATATTGTTAACCCATATCGTCGCTGGTTGCAGATTAATAATAGTCATCCTTTGCTTGGCGATCGCTTACAAAGATTAGGTACATATGCTAGTTTTTGGCAGCTAGAAACTGAGCTAAATTTAGCAAATGTAAATGTTGCTAAAGCAGATAATATTCCACCTCTACCCTATCTTAATTTACAGAAACTTTGGCTTCAGGGAGCGCCTTTTTTTGGTATGCTATTAGGCCTAGCTTTTGCTATGTTTTTATGGTTAATAGGTAAAATTTCATCTGCTATTGGTTTTTGGAGGCTGGATTGGTTATGGGGAGATATTTCTATTTTGGTAGGTTGTTTGGCTATAGGTTCTAGTATTGGTATTTTGATGAGAATTAACCACTTTTTTCCTGATATTAAGCGGACTCAACTTTGGCAAAATCCTGACTTGCTAGAATTATTAACCAATCAAGAAGCTTTACCACTAGATAGTCAGCCTATTCAGTTTAAAGGCCAGCTTATTGGTAAGAGTGGGATGAGTAATTGGTTGGGACAAGATTTGATTCTAAAAACAACAAAGGGACTGATAAAATTACATTATTCTTCTCAATTAGGTCCGATTGGCAACTTATGGCCTCAAATAACTCGTCCTAGTGATTTTGTGGGTAAGTCCATAACCGTGACTGGTTGGTGGAGGCGAGGAGCTACTCCTTGGGTAGATATTGATAATTTAAAATCTGATCATGGTAAAGTTATAAATAGTAGCCATCCCTTTTGGTCAACTGTTTTAGCCTGTACTCTTGCTATATGGGGAGTTTATTATATAGTTCACATTGGCAGATTTTAATTTTAAGTTTAAGTTGTTTGAGTTGATCAGACTTTGGAGTTATATTAATCAGTTGGGGCTATAAGTGTTGAGCAAATCAATATTAGAAAGAAGTAATTTTTTAATGCCTATTAGAAAATGTCGCCAGAGAACTCACGTTATAATCGTGAGGTTTAGCGGGGTAGCGTCAAAGCCTTGTTTGTTGATTGATGATTAAAAAGTTGAAAAACAACTATAGGGGGGTTGTAAGGAGGGACTGGTTTCCCACCTCCTCTACAGGGTGGAGCGGAAAGCTCCCCCTTATATATACATAAATGTTGATTTGGAAAGTTGCTGGGAATAAGCAACCGGAGGAGCGGAACTAATCTCCTCAGTCGTCGATGTAGCAGCCCTAAGGAATCTCCTGGTGGCGTATGATTATAGTCTGCGTCACCATGCAGGCGGGATGAAGCAACTGGAGCAGATGAAGCGAGAAAAATCTTGCTTTCGTCAGGGTGCTAGTGAAAACCCACCCTTATAAATGGTGGGATAGTTAATTAAGATTATCTAACAGAGTTGACCGAAAATTTGTGTTTCAAGCTGCCCCATTTCACAGGGAGTTGGCTCTGTAGTCAGGGTAATAAATTAATGTCGCCAGAGGGAATCGGAGACACTAAACGGGCGTGGAGGAAAGCATAAGACTATCATCAAGGTAGTAAGTAGCATCTAATCAAGCGTCAATCCACTAAAAAGCTTCGGCTTGGTAGGATTCTCCGTCCGTGTCTATAGACAGGAGAGGATGTTAACAAAATGGGAAACGGGAAATCGTGTCACCTTTACTAAAGGCGAGTAAATATATTTTTCAAGGTTTTTCACATTTCAGAGTCAGGAGCAGTTTTTTTGACCACACCCTATTTTTGTGTTTAGTCAATCTTGGTTGACTATGTTTTTTGTGTTGTAAATTTTAAGCTAGTAAAAGTCAAATTTTGGAGGAATTTGTATGTCAATTCGTTTATATATAGGTAATCTGCCTAAAGAAGTAATGGAGCGTCAGGAACTACAAGAGGTTTTTGCTGAAGAGGGTGATAGTGTTGTGACTAAATTGATCACAGACCGAAAAACAGGTAAGTGTCGTGGTTTTGGCTTTGTGACAGTCAAAAATGATGAACGAGCTGACCTAATTATTGAAAAGTACAATGGTCATCAGTTTAGAGAAAGTCCTTTAAAAATTGAAAAGGCATTGCCTCGCTCTAAAAATAAAAATGAAGCAGAAAAAACTACTGAAGGTGAGCCAAAACCAGCTAGCAAAAGCAGTGGTAAGAGTAAAAAGTCTCGTCGTGAGAAGGATAAAGCAACATCATCTAAAGCAGCTAGTAGTGCTAATTATGGTGGCAGTGATGCAGTTCAACCAGATCCGCGTTGGGCTGCTCCTTTAGCAGAGCTGAAGCAGCGTTATGTTTTAGAAGAGGCGAAGCAGCGTTTGGCAGCTACGACTAACTCTTAAAAATAACTTAAGTAGTAAACTATCGACTCGCTCTGATTGGTTTGCCTCCCTCATTCGGAGGCAGAGCTGTTTCATCTTAGCTTTAAACATAAAAAAACAGTTCAAAGTGAGCTAGGGTGTTTTGATCCCTGGTTGGATGACGATGCATCGGTTTTAAGCAGGAGTAAATTTTCTATAGTTTAAGCCAGGGGCGACATGATGAATTATTCTAGTTAAGGGTGAAACTATTGCTGACCTCGAAACGACGGATTTTTGAAATCGACAGTATGACGAGTCATATGAAATCTGGTTGATTAGACATTGCAAGTAGCGGGCTACAGTAACCAGATACAAACTCATTCCTAGCTTCATCTACATATATTAGATAATCAGATTCTATATAAATGGCAAACAGGCAGAGCCTGGATTGTTCAGAACTGCTATATGTTGAAAAAGCCAAAATAACTCCACAGTTAGAGTTTTTTTGTCTAACCAAGAGGTTGAGAAGCTTGTTGACAGGCTTAAATCAAATAGGAATTTATCCTCTTTGCAGTGGGTAAACGACACAATCTTGGCTGTTTGAACAAAATTCCCCGCCAGGAGTGCGTTCAATCCTAGGAGATTCAAGCACTCTCTTCCTGGAGTTGAGGATAATTTTTGAGTTGATTTAGCGCTCAATTTACTTACTATAGCGCTTCGCGCTGGTATAGTTACAGATTGAAACAGGGGAACTGATCAGTAAAAGGAGATTCAATCCTGATTTGTAAATACGTGAGAGCGAAGCGCTATAGTATTCAACTGATGAATCTGATATTATTGTTATTCTCCCGTTAAACTCAACAGAATTAGCGGGAGTTGTCTCATAATATTTAAGATCGACAATAGAACACCAACAATTAGAATTTTCTAAAATTTCCAACTAGGTGATTGCCCTAGCCAGCAGTAGTTCAATAACTTATAACACTTTTGACCAGAGCCAGGCTATGGGTAAACATCCTAATTTTCGAGGAGTAGAAACATAAGCTCGACGATTGAACACGTCATATTGATTGCGTTCAATAGCATCTAAAATTTTACTGTAAAGCATAGAAGCTGACAAAATAGGCCAACGAATATCAGGGAGCAAATGTCTAATACCTTTGTCTGCATGAACAAAAAACTTACGAGCCCTGTGGATCTGAAATTTCATCAATTCTCGCCAACGATCATCAATTACTCCATTCAACAAATCTGATTCGGTATAATCAAACAAATCTAATTCTTCTAAAGGAATGTAAATTCGACCTCGACGAGCGTCTTCTCCTACATCTCGCAGTATATTAGTTAGTTGATTGGCAACTCCCAAGGCGATCGCCTCTGAGGTAGGAGACTCAATCTGTTGGTGTCGATGCCACGGAGTTGCAAAGCTTGATTTATCTACTCCTAACACTGGCATAGTCATTAAGCCAACAGTACCTGCAACTCGATAACAATACAGTTTCAATTCCTCAAATGTTTCGTAGCGACTGCGGTACAAATCCATTTGCTGACCAGCGATCATATCCCGAAACGGTTGTATATCTATGGGAAACTGGGATAGAGTATCTACCAATGCTACATCTGTATTTTCCAATGGATAGCCAGCAAAGATAGATTCCAGATGTTGCTCCCACTTTTTCAGAGTTTCTGTGGTTGTAGAATTCGAGGTAGGCCCATCAACCAGTTCATCTGTACGACGACACCAGACATAAATTGCCCAGATCGCCTTACGTTTAGCATCTGGCATTAACTGAGTACCCATGTAAAAAGTTTGAGAGTAGGTAGCTGTGACTTGACGACACAGCTCATAAGACTCTTCTAGAGATACCAGAGATAAAGGAGTCATGGGTAGGGAAGATTTAGACCTTGGCAGCATTCTTGGCTGGCTTTGGAGTTGTTGGTTGCAGGTAGGCATGGGATTCAGGGTAGGTAGAAGCGATCGCTTGCGCTGTCAGTTTGCCAGAAAGTACAGCTCCTTCCATGCTGGCTAGATAGCGCTGCATAGTGTAATCTCCTGCCAGGAAGAAATTACTAATTGGTGTTACTTGGGAAGGGCGACAATCCTGGCAACCAGGAGTAGCTTTATATACAGAGCGAGGCGTTTTGACAACGTGATATTTCAACAACTGAGCTGGTTCATTTCCTGTAAAGTGATTGGGAAATAATTTTTCCAACTCTGCCATTGTGGCTGCGACTATTTCAAGATCGGATTTACTAATCCAATCTTGAGCCGGTGCTAATACCAACTCCAACATGGAATGATTGGGATTAGCATATTCGCGACATGTATTACTCATGTCTGCATAGACGCTGAGTAGAGGCGATCGGGAAAACAGTAAATGGTCTATGTCTGTAAGTTTGCGATCAAACCATAGATGTAGATTAATCACTGGTACACCTGACAAACCGTTAAGCTTTTGGAAAAATTCCATCTTCTGCCATGGCTTGGGCAACATTACCTTTAGAGGCTCAACTGGCATTGCTGATACATAAGCATCAGCGCTTATAACTTCATCTTCTGCTCCATTTAATCCTCTAATTAAAAAGCCCCTGACTGTACCATCATCGTTCAGCCAAAATTCCTTAGTCGGTGCGTTTAACCTTACTTCCCCTTCTTGTTTCGTTATATAGTCTACCAGAGGTTGACACAATCGCTCAGTCGGGGAACCATCTAAAAAAGCCATTTGAGAGCCATTTTTTTCTTGAAGGAACCGATTTAGAGCTGTGAGAATTACAGTTGAGGAAATTTCTTTTGGCCCGATAAAATTCAACGCTTTTGACATGGCTATGAATACTTCTGTTTCCACTCTCGGAGGAACATTTTGTTTTTGCAGCCATTCCGAGAAACTGTATTTGTCCATTTGCTCTACATATTTCTGGCCTTGAAGCATCGCTGGAATCAGGCCAATGCCAAACTTAATTTTCTCTGGCCAGGTAAGCAGATCATTATTGCGGAGAATAGCCACTATCCCATTCCAAGGTGCTGGAATATTAGGAAAATCAAACCTAGAGTATGTTCCTGGTTTTTCTGGCTGATTAAAAATCATTGTGTGCTGTTTCCATTGCAGTCTATCCTCTATATTCAATTCTTTGAATAACTGCAACATATTCGGATAAGCACCAAAAAATATATGTAGACCAGTTTCGTACCAGTCTCCCTCCTCGTCTTTCCAGGCTGCTACTTTTCCCCCCAGAACGTCCCTTTTTTCTAGGACTATTGGAGTATGACCCATGTCTGTTAAATATTTGGCACAAGAAAGACCTGCTAGTCCTGCTCCCGCGATCGCAACTCGCATTTCCTTGGTAAAAACCTCTTAAATTTATTTAATCTTTTTTTCTGTTATAGTCGACGCTCAATATTATTTGAGGCGCCTCTACTTCAGAACCCCCTGTGAGACTTTCACCTCATCACGGCTCCTAGTTAGTCTGAGTTCTCACTCTGCTCATGTGTTCATAATGATGACAATGGCTGTGGAG